>JAYVNT010000547.1:0-2758 GCA_043758285.1 Flavobacterium sp. | reverse complement strand
ACGATTGGGTTTATCTGCAAGATTGGCTAATAACTTATCCATGTTATCATTGGCATCTTTTTGTTCTCCTGCGTAACGTGCGGAATGAACTCCGGGTTCTCCGAGCAATACTTCTACTTCCAAACCAGTATCATCTGCAAAACAATTATAGCGGTAATTGCTAGTAACATAACTCGCTTTAAGAATGGCATTGCCTTCTATAGTATTAGCAGTTTCGGGAATTTCTTCAAAACATCCAATATCCTCAAGACTTAAAATTTGAATTGAAGGAGGAACTAACAATTGAATTTCCTTAATTTTATTTTGATTGTTAGATGCGAAGACGAGTTGCATTGAAATGAAGTATTATGATGTCAAATTTACATAAATTTGCTTAGTTATCTAGTAATAGATTATAAAATTGAATTATGGCTCAACTTTTTCATATTATTGTTTAACAAAAACTAAAAAACAAAATTATTCGTAATTTAAACAGTTAAGAAACCAAATCAAACATGCAAACCCATATCAAACTACTAGCTTGTAATAGATACTTTTGCCTAATGGGCATTTTTCTGTTACTCAGTACCAATGCTTTTCCCCAATTCCTTTTGCAAAAAGGAAAGAATTCAGAAAAAATATCCATTCACAACAAAGTGGAATACGTTGATGTAGGGAATGTAGATGTGAGTTTTGAACAAATTAAAAATATCAAAGCATTTCAATTTTCATCTATGAAAGTAGAAAATATGGACTTTGGTTTTACAACTCATAATTATTGGTTACGATTTCAACTAAAAAATACTATTGATGAAGAATTAATCTATTTTTTTGAAACGGCCAGACCTATAACTGATGTTGCAGAACTTTATGTTGTTAAATCAAATAATGAAACAACAAAACTTATCAGTGGTGACGCTGTACCTTTCAATAAAAGAAGTTTCAACCATAGGAAGACTATTTTTAAAATTACTTTGTTGCCTAATGAACAGCAACAATTTTACTTGCACATCAAAAGCGATGGTGAAATGCTATCGATGCCTATGGTGCTGCATAGCTTACAAAATTTATTAGAGCTTACGTCTTTTGAACAATTCGTATTCGGTTTCTTTTACGGAATCTTGATAATAGCAGCTATTTTGTATCTGTTCTTTTTCTTTGCAATGCGAGATAAAACCTTCTTATACTATAGTATGTATGTACTATTTATTGGATTACTACAATTTTCTATTGATGGCTATTTTTATGAATTTATTACACCACAATCGGGATGGTTTTCATTGCATGCTGTAATTATTTTTGCTTGCATTGCTAATTACTTTTTGGGGCGTTATGCCCAAGTATTTTTAAAAATAAAACAATACAATCGTTTTATAAATAATACTTTTTATGTATTATATGGATTAGATTTACTGCTGTTTTTATCTTTGTTTTTAATTCCAAATGCGCTTCAATATTCATATCCAATTGCAAATGGCTTGGGACTAATGTTGTTGTTGCTCATCATCACTTCTGTAGTACTAATTTATGTTCGCAAACGAGAATTAGATCGATTCTTTGTCACAGGTGTTTTCTTTCTTATAGCTGGTTTTGTAGTTTTTATTCTTAAAAACTTCAGTATATTACCGCTTACTTTTTGGACAGAAAATGGTTCAAAACTCGGAACAGGAATGGAAGTCGTTTTCTTATCCCTTTCGATGGCGAACTTAATTGGAAATTTAAAAGATGAACGTGAAAAGTTACAACCCATAGCACTTCAAAAATCGGAAGAAATGAACGAATTAAAGTCTTATTTCTTATCGAATATAAGTCATGAATTACGAACTCCTTTAAATGCTATTTTGAATACTGCAAAGTCAATGGCTGCTGATTCAAAAGATGAACAAATACAAAATGATAGCCAAATCATTAAATACTCAACTTATAGTTTATTAAGTTCTGTCAATGATATATTAGATTTCTCTAAAATTGAAAGAGACGAGATTAAATTAGAAATTATCGAGTTTGATTTAGTAAAAACAGTAGAACATATTGCTAACAATTTTGCGCGTGAAGCCAAGGATAAAGGTATCGATTTTAGTTTCCAGAAAGGAGAAAATATGCCGGAAATGGTAAAAGGTGATGTAGTTAGATTGAACCAAATTTTACACAATGTATTGAATAATGCAATTAAATTTACCAATGAAGGCTTTGTGAAATTTAAACTTGATGCCAAAAATGATAAAGACAACAAAGTTCATATAACATTTTCAGTTAGCGACACTGGAGTTGGAATTTCTAAAGAAAAAATAAACAGTATATTCGATTCGTTTTCACAAGAAGGCATCAACAATAAACGAAAATTTGGAGGATTAGGACTTGGCCTTTATATTGTAAAACATCTTATAAATTTACAAAACGGTAAAATAAAAGTTGATAGCACCACTGGTTTAGGAACTGTTTTTACGATAGATTTGAGCTATGAAATTGTAGCAATTAAAAAAGAAATTGAAACCCTATCAGTAACTGAGTATGATTTGAATGGAAAAGCAATCTTGGTTGTTGAAGACAATGCCATGAATCAAATGGTAATTAAAATGATTACTAAAAAATGGCTAAATACTGTTGTCGAATTTGCAAACAACGGACAAGAAGGAATCCAGAAACTACTTGAAAAACATTATGATATTATCCTGATGGATTTGCAAATGCCTATTATGGATGGCTATGAAGCTACGATAGCCATTCGTAATGGTGAAGCTGGAGAACAGTATAAAAACATTCCAATTATCGCAGTGAC
>JAYVNT010000546.1:0-8675 GCA_043758285.1 Flavobacterium sp. | reverse complement strand
CCTTTTCTCTGATAAATAGTTCCATCAAAAACATAAGGTGGTTTAGAACCATTCCAAACTTTTGCTAAAAGCACTTTCTTATTACCAATTATTTCAGTTGTAATAGTGATAGGTGCTTCGGGGATTATAGATTTAACAAGGTAGTTTTTTAATTCAGCCTCATATATTTCAGTATCGTTTACACCAATTACTTTACCGTTATCTTGAACACCAATAAGAACAATACCACCTTTTGCATTTAAAAATGCACAAAGCGATTTAGCAATATCCTCTTTGCGAACCACCTCTTTAAATTCAAGCTGTTCGCTTTCCCCTTGTTTAATAAGGTTTTTTATAAGTTGTTCGTCTTTCATGGTTGTAATGCTTTAAGTCTTGCCAATTCATCAAGGTCGGCTTTTAGCCTATTGATATTTTTAAATTCAGTTTCTACAAATTTCATTTCATCACCGTCAAAGTGCCCAAATTCATGCGCCCATCTTCGTTGGTCTAATGGCAAACTATCTTGTATAGCTTCATTATACATATCTATTATTCTTGCATCATCAAAAACAGGAGTTTTATTAAATTGAAAATCGGGATTACGAACTCTTGTTTTAATATTAGTGTACATATATTGAGCTAAAAGCTCACGAGCGTATCTAACTGAAAAGTGGCTTAAAAATCCTCTTGGCTTATCCAGTTGAATAGCTCTTGTAAATTCCTCGTGCGTAATGCCTGAACCATATCTTGGTAAAATAATACCAAAGAAAAAATCACATTCATCCACAGCTCTCAAACAGGCTTCTGTATTAGAAACACCGGGAGCAACATAAATACTACCAATACAACTATTTAGTACTTTATATTCAAACTCACGGCTTTTATAGCTTTCAATAGCAGCACACAACTGCCTCAAGTCTTTTTCAAAACCATATACAGTAGATGAAACCATTATTTTAATTACTTGTCTTGGCATTATACAGCTAATTCTTTTTTTGTTTTTAACTCTCCACTAAACGCTTTCTGTAAGATTGCTTTTTTCAATTCTACCAAATCATTTATTTTTTGTTGGTAAATGGCTTCTAATTTTTTGATTTCGACACCTAGGGTATCTATTTTTTGAACGATTGTTAGTTGGGTTTTTAAAATTGGATATTTGATTTTTAAATTTTGAACATCTTGTTTGTTGATTTTTTTCATTGTTGGATTAGCTCCATGAGCAGCCTCCATAATTGCACGTCTTAATTTTTTTGATTTTAATTGGTGATACAAAAACAGGGGTGAAACAATAGATTTATTAGGATTGATTTTCATCATTAAATCGGGATAAATCGTTTTATCTATTAAATCTTTACAGATAGCAACATGACCAACTAATTCAGGAGTATTGCTTCTCGTAATTAATAAATCTCCGTTTTTCACCCAATAAACAGCATCGGATTTGACAATGGCGTTAGTATATTTTACACATTTTGATTTAAAATCAAATCCAGTTACGGCAGATAAAGTTAAGACGGGAATACCAATATCAGAGTGGTTTTTTGCAGGAGGCGACCAACCATTTTTGGGTTGTTCTTCAAGTAATTCTTCCAGTCTTTTTTCCTCCCAGTCATCATTATTACCATCGAGAGCTGTATCAATAATTACATCAAATAGTTCTTTGGCGCTTTGTAGATTTTGTTGGGCATTGCTTATTGCCTTGGTTATGGCGGTAAAGGCTTCATCTAAAATGACAACAATACGTTGTTGTTCACGCAACGATGGAATTGGAATTTCAATATCTTTAAATTTATTCATTGATACTCCTCCAATAATACCAACTAATTCAGCTGCAAAGTGTTTCTGAAAAGCAGAACTGAAATAATAATAATACACAAAACGACTATCTATATTTTTATTTGTCACCAATGCAAATAATTTATTTCCAAAACAAATCTCATGATTTGTAAAACCTATTTTTCTACCCGCACTACCTCCTTCAGCACAAATTAAGACAGTATTTATTGGGGCTATTTTAAATGAAGCTTTCTCTTCAAAAGGGATTTTAACTCCATTGTGATAATTGATAATACTTTCATAGCTAATATCTTTGGTTGCTATATAAGGCAAGCCACTATCAATACAAGTATATTTTTCTTTTTTAACACTTTCATTGATACTATTACCATTATATATCTTGCCAATTTCTGACAATTTTTTTATCTCCCAATTTTGCTTCATATCAATTCCAAAATTGAGTTTAAAATAATAGCACTTTCTTCGTCCAAAGCTTTCATTTCTTCTAAAATAACTTTAGGTTGGCGAAGTGTAGTTTCTTCTTTTTTATTAGGGTTTTTGGCACTCAAGTCAAAAGTTGTTTGGTCAATGTCCTTTACATTTATTGCCCAAGAGTTCTCGCTGTTTGCTTTTGTTTTTTGTAATGAAATAAAGTCGGCTAAATCTTTTTCATTAAGAGCATTTGTTTTCCCCAAATTTCTATCCAAGTTCAATTGGTAAAACCAAACTTTTTTTGTTGAAGAACCTTTGTCAAAAAACAGTACTACTGTTTTTACACCTGCGCCTGTAAATGTTCCAGCAGGTAAATCCAAAATGGTATGTAGGTTGCAACTATCTAATAGCTGTTTACGCAAAGCAATAGAAGCATTATCGGTATTGCTTAAAAAAGTATTTTTAATTACAATACCTGCTTTACCACCTGCTTTCAATATTTTAATAAAGTGCTGTAAAAATAAACTGGCAGTTTCGCCAGTTTTAATTGGGAAATTTTGTTGTACTTCCGCTCTTTCTTTTCCACCAAATGGAGGATTAGCTAAAACTATATCGTAACGGTCTTTTTCTTGTATATCTGCAAGGTTTTCAGCAAGTGTATTTGTATGCACAATATTAGGAGCTTCAACACCGTGCAAAATCATATTCATTGTACCAATGATGTACGCCAATGATTTTTTTTCTTTTCCGTAAAATGTTTTTTTCTGTAAAGTTGTTACATCAGCAGTAGTCAGTTTTTTGCTATTTTTTAAATAGTCAAAAGCTTCGCATAAGAAACCTGCTGAACCTACTGCGCCATCATAAATTTTATTTCCGATTACAGGAGCTACAACTTTTACTATGGTTGTAATTAAAGGGCGTGGTGTGTAGTATTCCCCCCCGTTACGCCCTGCATTGCCCATGTTCTTGATTTTATCTTCATAAAGATGGCTCATTTCATGCTTTTCAGCGTGAGTTCTAAAACGAAGTTCGTCAATACGATTAATTACTTCACGAATGTTATATCCGCTTTGTATTCTGTTCTTTAATTCAGAAAATATTTCGCCAATTTTATATTCAATGGTATCTGCACTTTCGGCATCCGTTTTAAATTTTTTGAGGTATGGAAATAATTTAATATTCACAAAGTCGGCAAGGTCATCGCCTGTTAATGCTTTATGATGGTCGAGCTTACCATCTTTATCTTTAGGTGTTGCCCATTTACTCCATTGAAATTCGGGTTTAATAATATTGGTATATGTTTTACCTGAAAGCTCTGCGGCTGTTTTTTTATCTTTTTCTAAATCATCAAGATATTTTAAAAACAAAACCCACGAGGTTTGCTCAACGTAATCTAATTCGCTCCCACAGCCTGCATCTTTGTGCAGTATGTCATCAATATTTTTAAAAGTTTGTTCAAACATAGTTTTTAGTATTAAACAGCTAAAGTTTTATTGTTCCTATCGTATTCTATTCCTACACAATACGGTGTATTGTTTAGTTCATCTGAAATCATTGATGTTGTGAAAATAATTTGATGCTCTCCACTAAACTTATCTGACATCGCAGTAATAAGGTTTTGAAAATTTTGAGTTCTTTCTTTCTCCATTCCTTTATCCTCCATATTATCACATAAAATAAATCGAGGATAACGAAAAAAATCTAATTCTAAACTTGAAAAGAAAATAGCAAACAGAACGGAATTTTTAAAATAAGTTTTTGAACTTGCCGAAAAATTATTTCCTTCATCAAGTGAATACGAATCTTTGTGAAAATTCACATCAACTACTTTGCCTGTTCTAAATTCATCTTGTCTATCCAAGTCATTTTTTAAAATATAGAGTGTATTATCTTTTATTTTTCTTAATGCAGTTTGGAATTTTTGCACCTGCATTGATTCTTTTTGATGTATTTCCAAACGAAGTGTTTCAATTAATGATGCGAGTTTGGCGAGTTCTATTTTTAAAAGCTCTAACATTTCAACGGCTTTTATTTGTTGGGTTAGAAATTCAATGTTTTTTTCTAATCCACCTTTAGCTATTAATAAATCATCAATTCTTGAATCCCTTGTTGTTTGACTTGCCTCAATTGATGAATCGAGTTGTTTTTGCAATACCCTTGCTTTTTCAATTAGCACAGGTAGCTCTCCTGAAAATTCAACATATTTTCTTTCTTTATCTTCAAGCAAACTTTTTGATTCTTTAACCTGCAATTCCATTTCTTGCATAAGCCTTTTTGCATTTGCTTTTTCAGCTTCTTCAGCTAAAGGCTGTTTACAAAGGAAACAATGCCCTTCTTCTATATGATTATCTAATGGGCTTAAACATTGTGGACAATGTGTTAAGGGTAATTCTCCTAATAGTTTTCTTGTAATTAGTGAATAGTTTAAATCATTTAATCTCTTTTCTAAAGTTGAAATAAATTGTTTTGAATCAAAAATTTCCACTTCATATTCATTCATTGAATTTTTTAAATCCCTAATTTTATTTTTGAAAGGAATTAAATCAGCTTGAATATTCTCTGAATTTAATGCAGTCTTTTTTGTTGTTTTTACAATCAACTGTGTTTTAAGCTCAATAATTGAATTATCTATTTTAGATAATTCGTCTTTCGCTAATTGAATTTCTTTTTGAACACCTGCAATATTTGTCGCATTACCAGTCTGCCCCAAAACTCTATTTATACCATCAAATTGTTTTTTCTTTTCTTCGTTTTCCTTAATAGCGCTCTTGTAACTTAATCTTTGGTTGTATAATGAATCATCGTATATACCTAATAAAACTTCAGAGATTGCTTGTCTTGTTAATGGTAAATCAAATCGTTCAAATCTAAATAAGCTTTGCGTTGGAGTATCTTGGTCAATGTACAACAAACGCAAAATTTGATGCATTGTGATATTACTATCAGATTCGCTTTTTACTTCGGGAAATGAAAGTGCATTAAAAATAACATTTGTAAAGCTTGCAGTATTTGCAGATATATTTTGTTTGTAAGGATATGTTTGCCAATTAACACTATCCTTTTTTGATTCTTCATAATTATTCCAATAAATGCTCATTGGTTGTAAACCATGTTGGCTAATATGGCGTTTAATTGTAATAACAGCTCCATTAATTTTTACTTCTGCAATTACATCTCTACATTTTAATGCTTCAGAAGTCCAATTGCTATAATCACCACCTAATACATAAAATATAAAATTTGAAATAGTGGATTTACCTGAACTGTTTTTTCCTCTAATTATATTTACTCCCTGATGAAATATTTCGTCATAGGCTATACTATTGTTATGTGCAACAACTATTAATCTATTTAAAAATAATGTAGGTTTATCTTTGGTCATACTTAAATTCGATTAATCCAGTTCTTGACTTTAAACCCAACTGCCCGTATAACGGAAGTTCACTAAAGCCAACAATTAGTTTTATTATGTTTGATTTCTCAGAAGTTAATTCGTTTATTTTTTCTATCAATTCTTTCGGGATTTGTTTGTCCGTACGTTTAATAATATTTTTTGAAAGCAGTTTGCTATCAATAAGTCCATAAGAAGCTGTACATTTTAATGCGGAAAGTTGATACGATTTCATTCTTTCAATAATCCGCTTTGGGTCAATTAAATCTTCATAAGGATTAGGCTGCTTTTTTTTAAAAATGCCTTTTAATTCTGACAAAGAGTTTGGATAAGTAATCTTTCTTGCTTCATTGGGAAAGGTTAAATAAAAATCCCAAATTCTCAATCTATCAAGTTCTACTTCGTCCTGCTTCATAAAAGTCATAAGCTGAAGCATACGAAACACACAGTTATAAATATCAAATGCAGGATGGTAGATTAACATATTATGCTGTCCATTTTAAGTGGCAATTGCCTGTTAAAAAAAATATCATTCCCATTATATCGTCTTCATCATATTTAAAAAGGTTCAATCCTAATTCTGATTTCACAGGATTTATTATTCGTTCAGTTATAAGTATATTTATTTTCTCTTCAGGTTCGTTGTTACAAATCAAAGTATATACTTCCATCATAAATCCTCTCCTTACTTTAGTTAGAATATAAACATTTATATCTTGTGCTACGCTCGAATATTGTGATGTCTTCATTAATTTTTTATGAAATTTTTCCTTCACAATTTTTGCATAGCCAATAATTTTTTCTCTATTACCTGCAATTAATTTACTTTCAAGACCTACTACTTCTTCGTCTATTGAAGAATTAAAATAATCTAACTCTTCGCACAATTCTTTTAAATCAGGGTTAGTAGCCTTTTCAATTTGGAATTTATCATATAGGTCTTGCAAATAGGCAGAGCGTTCGTTAGTACTGCTTATTGTTAAGGAGTTATTGGAATTATCGTCCCTGCCAGTAAATTTACCGCCAACACTTGAATCCTTTAATGACACATCATTTTCAGCCATTTTTATGATTTTGTGTTTTTATCCCTACCAGTAAAATCGCCACCAACCTTAGTGTCTTTTACATTTACATTGTTAGCGTTTATACGTTTATTAATTTTAATAACCCCTCCAATAGCGACAAGGCTAATGACAAACCCTATTATTCCGCATATATCAGCGATAGTTGATAATGAAATATCCATTTAGTTTTAATTTTAGACGTTAGCTTTCTTTAGTAATTTAAGGCAGTAACTGACCTCAAAATAGTCGGAACCAATGTACAAAAAAAACTCCAACCACATAACAGTATATATGATTGGAGTTGTAATATTTATAACGATTTTACTGTAAAAAAATGTCCATCTCCCCACCCTGATTAAAGCGACCGTTTTGAACTGCCTTGCCTTTTTCGGGTATTTCAATCACTACATCAACATCGTGTTGAAAGTGGTTAGAGCCTCTAAAATTGCCCTCCTTAGTGGTTTGAAACACATAGATAAAGGAAACATTTGGGAACTTCGATTTAAGCTCTTCTAAATCGTTTGGCTGAAGCTCCATTTTGTTTACGCTATCAAGAAAAACATAATCAAATTCAGAAACATCGTTGGGTAAATAATCACTCACAAATAAGTTAGGGTTCTTTACATTGGTATCGTTTAATTTCTTTTGAAGTGTTGCATCCAGTTTTTCTTCTTTGGCAACATATAATACTTTTCCGTGATTGCGTGATAAGTAACCTGCAAAGTCAATACACAAATACGATTTACCCATTTTAGGTTTACCGAATACCATTGCTGTAAATCCCTGTGCAGGGTCGCCAATAAAGTCAAGCCACTTACCTGTAAAACCAATACTATCAAATTGCAGTTTTGCAAAATCAACACTACTCATTACTTTGTTTCGGGGTTGTTCCTCTTCGTCATCCGTTCCGTTTAAACCATTGCAACCGCAACCGCAATTATTTAAAATCCCCATCAAGCCATTAAGCTCGTGTTTACTGATGTCCAACGCATCGTGTTTTTTAGGTTGGAAAACAAACTCGTGCAAATGCAAATACATTTTATTTATTTTATCAGCGTACTTATCGGACTTAGTCAATACACCAGTATCAACCGCCTTTTTCATATCATCTAATAATTTCTTTGCTCTATCTCTCATATCTGCTTTGCCTTGAATACCAACATAGCGTTTAATGAATTTGATTGAAGGCATTACCTTTTCACTCTTAACGAGCTTAATCATTTTCTCAATTGTTTCAGGTTTTAAATGTATCATAATGCTATTACCCATTGCATTGTAGGTCTGCACTAATTTTTCCTGAATGGTTTTTATTTCCGAAGCATAAGGAGAAGTTTTACGAATACGCTTTTCAATGATTGCTTTTTGTAAGCTGTTTAAAAATCCCAATACTTGTTCTGCTGTTTTTGTTTTTCCATCCAATGAAACAAAACGCTTAATGAATTTCAACTCATCTTCAATATGCTCCACCTGTGTTGCATTATCAGCCTTTTTTTGTTTTAACGATTTTACTTTCGGCTCTTTGTGTGGTTTTACATGATGCTGTTTTTTTTCATGCTTAACAGTTTCTTTGTGTGCAGGACTTACCGCTTTTTGTGTCGGCTTCTTTTGCTCTACAAATTCGTTGAGCTTGGTTAAATACAAATCAATCATGCGCTTGATTGTAGCGTTACCATTATAGGTTTCCCAACTTGCGCCATCCTGAGTTACTTTATTTACTAACTCATGGCTCTTTAAAAGCGTTGGCGGTAATTGGTTTGCGCCAATGTGGCTAATTTGATTGTAATAATTGTTTGCGGTTATCATAGCGTTATTTTTTGTGATTGTTTATTTGTAAATAATAAAAGGGTCTATGACCCAAATTCCATTAGTTCTAATTCCATTTCGAGCGCCATCGCTTCTAACTCCAGTTCCCTGTTATCAGGCTCAATAAATTCTTCGTGAATTATTTTTGCTTTCTGTAAAGGCTTGCGCTCTCTCGCTTGCTGCGGAATATCTTTTTTAATGATGTCGAATTGAGATGCGCTCAATGTAAC
>JAYVNT010000545.1:0-8685 GCA_043758285.1 Flavobacterium sp. | reverse complement strand
AAGAAGAAAAAATAAAAGAAGTTGTTTTGTATTTTGAACCTTTTGTGGCTTACATTCCGGAAGGTCATAATTCTTTTCAAAAGGAAGAAATAGACGTTGATGATTTAAATATTGATGAAATATTATTGCTTCAAGATGGTCATTGTTTCAGAGATGGTATTTTGAATTTATGCAAAAATGTAGCTACTAATGAGAAATCCCATTTCCAAATCGAAAGTGGAAGTTTTGAAACACTCATAAAATTAGCTGATGAAGGATTGGGGACCACGCTTCTTCCCTACCTTCACACCCTAGATTTAAAAGAAAAGGATAAGTTAAAACTACGTCATTTCAAGGAACCAAAGCCAGCAAGAGAAGTAAGTTTGATTTTTCCTAAAAACGAATTAAAGATTCACATTATTGATGCTTTGAGAGGCACTATTGCTGGAGTTGTAAAAGGTGCGATTGTCTTTCAAAATGTGCAAATTATAAGTCCGTTACAAAAAAAATAAGGAGCTTTGCACAAAACTCCTTATTCTATCATGTTAACTAACTACAGATAAACATTGTTTTAATTCGGGGTGCTCATTAGTAAAGAACTGCAACCATTTTTTTAATTGTTCAACTTCGTAAGGCAATAAATTTTTAATCGCCTTTTTTAATTCTTTTGCAAAAAGAATCGGGTCGAAGCTTACTCTTTCGAGTACAGATTTCGTGTAATCATAAATCATTCTAGGCATAGTTGGTTAAGATTTGGGGTTATCTTATTGTAAGAACGTTTTGTAAATTTACATTAAAAAATATTTACATCCAACTATTTTAATTAAAAATAATCGTTAAAGGTATCTTTTTGTCGTTGAAACGCATTTTTTTGTATTATTTTAAAGCTTTAACTTACTAAAATATTTTTATCTAAAAGCTCATAGAGCCATTTTTGCATTTCAGGTTTATCCGCTGTAAAATAAAACAACCAATTGATTAAATTTTCTTTTTCGTAAGGTAACAACGTTTTGGAAGCTTTAATCAATTCTTTAACAAAAAGTTCTTTGTTCTGACAACCTTTTGCGATAGAAGATTTCGTGTAATCATATATCATTTGTCCCATAACTTAAAGTATTAATAACATACTTAAAGTTACGAAATAAACTGTAGTAAGGTTTTAAGATTATGTTAAAATAAAAAAAGGAACCGTTTAAGTCCCTTCAATTTTTATATATTATTAATGAGCAACATACAATGTTGCAATTGTGGTTTCTCCTTAATGAATTTTGCAAGCCATGTGGCTAATTCTTCTAATTCAAAAGGCAACAAAACCTTACATGCTTTTTCAAGTTCTTTACAGAAAAGAGTTGCGTCAAAACTTACTCTTTTTAAAACGATTTTTGTGTAGTCTAACATTGATTTAGACATAAAAATTATTTGATTAAATTATAAATAACAAAGTAAGAACGAAAATTATATTTCAAATGTAGATAATAATATTTCTCACTTATCAAATTATATATTAAATTTATGAGTTTAAAAAAGTTAAATTTTCAAACTGCTTTGGTGGCGCGCAACATCTCCCTCTTGCCCGGAGCACCGGGTAATTTTTCTACAGAAAAACCTGCCGATATCATCGCATTTTTTATAGAAGTCCGGCAAGCATAGGTAACTAAAACACCACTTGGTTGTAAAGCTTTAAACATGGCAGCAAAAATTGCTTCAGACCAAAGTTCGGGCTGCACTCTATAGCCAAAAGCATCAAAATAAATCACATCAAAAGTAGCATCATCTTGAATATTCTGAAAAAATTGCTTGCGTTTTGTTAGCGTAAAAGTAGTCGAAAGTTTGTTTTTAAATTCCCAACTGCATTCGTGCATTTGTTTGAAAATTGAGGATTCACTTGCATCAATTTCATTTGGGTAATTCATTTGCATTGCTTCATCCATTTGAACTGGATATGCTTCTACTCCAACATAATCAATTGTTTGATTGTTTTTTTTGGATTCTAAATACGTAATGAAGCAATTTAAACCGGTACCAAAACCAATTTCTAATACAGTAATTGGCTTTCCTTCGAAAAGTGACATTCCATTTTTCAGAAATACATGATAAGCTTCCTGGATGGCGCCGTGTTTTGAATGATAACTTTCGTCCCATTCCGGTAGATGAATGGTGGTAGAACCATCATTAGTGCAGATAATTTCGCGTTTCAAAGTTATTTGATATACAATTTCTTGATTCTCGGAACTGGTCCGCCACATTTATTTTCATGACACTTTATACAAGCATCTACACCAGCATTGAAATGTGCTGTAACATTTTTTGAATCGCTGTAAATTAATTGTTGCGCCGTGATATATTCATTGGCTTTAACTTTAAAAAACAAATCATTGTCTGTTTCGTCTGTAAATTTTGCAGTATATATTTTCAAAAAATACTTTGGGAATTGTCCAATAGTGTCACCTTTTTGAATACGTTCTTTTAAACGTTTATTGTCGACGTACATTTGTTCCATCAAAGCGGCCATTTCCGACATCTGATACATTTCTAGTTTCTTTTCCTTTTCCGAAGAGCATTTCTTTTCTTCTATCTTCTCCTCTTTCTTCTGACAAGCAAACAAACCAAAAACTAAAACAAATACTAGTACCTTTTTCATTTATTCTGAATCAGTATTATGACTTTTTAATGTATACACCATCAGCCAAAAACGAATAAGTTACTTCAGGTTTGGTGATTTTAGCAATTTCGGATGCCGATTTTCCAGCATCTTTGGCGTAATGTCTTAACGATTCAACCGATTCCATATCAACAAATGCTTTGCCGTTTACAATGGCATCGTTTTTATCGGCATTCAACGGAACAAAGAAAGCATAGTCTTTAAATTTCACAAACGATTCGTCATCACCTGCTAATTCCATTTTCATCCAACAGCCTTTCTTTTTGCAAACCGCTTTGATATTCGATTGAAATTGAACAGTGATAGTATCTCCTTTTTTAAGTGATTTATACTTTTTCAACATTTCGTTTTTAGTATAAATTTTGGTCACTTTAAATTTATCGCCAAACAAGGCGTATTGTTTACTGTCAAAAGCTTTTGCTTTTTTTTGAGCCATTACTGTGGTTCCAACACATACGAATAACATAATTAGGATAAAATTTATTTTCTTCACAAGAGTAGTTTTAATGAATTGCGAATATAAACAGTTTAGCAAAATACTATGACTAAATTATCAATTATTTTATGCTTTGGCTATGAAATTGATGCCTGATCTTGGCTAAATTATGTGATTTAAAAAAAAGTTTTCAATTTTTTTCTATGATGCAATATGCAATCATATTTTTATTAGTTTTACAAAAACTAGCAACACAACTATAATTTTCAGAAAGCAAATTATAAAAGGTTAATTGTCAATGATTTGAATTATTTTCTGAATTAAATCCATTATTAAATGATGTTAAAAACTACTTCCGAAATCGATATAGTAAGAGCAACTTCCTCTAAAATTAACGATGTCGATTTTGAAAACCTAGCTTTCGGAAATACATTTACAGACCATATGCTGATTTGTGATTTCAAAGAAGGAGCTTGGCAAAAACCAATTATCAAATCTTACGAACCTTTCTTAATTGATCCTTCGGCAAAAGTGTTTCACTATGCACAAGCCATTTTTGAAGGTATGAAAGCATATAAAGATGAAAACGATGAAGTGTGGCTTTTTAGACCTGATCAAAACCTAGATCGTTTCAACAAATCGGCGGTGAGAATGGCGATGCCCGAAATTCCAGAAGAAATCTTTATTGGCGGTTTAAAAACCATAGTCGATATGGAAAGAGACTGGGTTAAAAAAGGATTGGGAAACACCTTATACATTCGACCATTTATGATTGCCATTGGCTCTGGAGTTATTGCGCAACCCTCAACACAATATAGATTTATGATTATTCTATCGCCTGCCCGTTCCTATTATTCGGGTGAAGTGAAAGTGATTATTGCCGAACATTACAGTCGTGCTGCTAATGGTGGTATTGGTGCTGCTAAAGCCGCCGGAAATTACTCGGCTCAATTTTATCCACAAAAATTAGCACAAGAGCAAGGATTCCAACAAATCATTTGGACGGATGATGCCACGCATACTAAACTAGAAGAAGCTGGAACAATGAATGTTTTCTTCAGAATTAATGATACTATTTATACGGCACCAACTGGTGAAAGAATTTTAGACGGTGTTACCCGAAAAAGTTTGATTGACATCGCACATCGTGATGGCATTAAAGTAGAAGAACGTTCGGTATTGGTTTCAGAAATTGTGCAAGGTGCTAAAGACGGCAGCTTAAAAGAAATTTTTGGAGCGGGAACTGCTGCTGTGGTTAGCCCAATTGTAGGCTTTCAATATCAGGAACATTATTATGAATTGCCAAAAATTGAAAACTCAATCGCTATACAATTAAAAGAAAAACTTACTAAAATACAATACAAACTGGCCGATGATACTTTTGGTTGGACGGTGAAAGTCTAATATTTAGTTTACAGAATATACAAACGACTTCGGGGGAACTCGGAGTTTTTTGGAGAATATTTTTCCTGTAGCAAGAAATTATAAACCGTAACTGTACCAAAAGTACACCTTTCAGTAGCCACTTTCATTTATCTCAATATCTCCTCAAAACTCGGTTTAAAATAGTTTGGCCCTTTGAGTACTTTTCCGTCTTCTCGGTAAATAGGTTTTCCATCATGATTCAATTTACTCATATTAGAACGTTGTATTTCGTCAAACACTTCCTCTATTTTGTATTGTAGTCCGTGTTCTAAAATAGTCCCGCAAAGAATATACAACATATCACCAAGAGCATCAGCTATTTCTATCAAATCATTATTTTGAACCGCATCAAGATATTCTTCGTTTTCTTCTTTCATCAGATTGAAGCGCAACATGTTTTTTTGTTCGCCTAAATCACCTTTCATTTCGTGACTTACACCAAGACCAAAAGCCGTGTGAAATTCTTTTACTGAGTTGATTTGTTTTTGCATTTTGTAGTGAAATTTATTGTTGATGCAAATTACAAATTTCCAATACATTTGAGTAAATTTGTTGAAAATTTGAAATAAATGTTCACAACTGGTCAATGGACTTTCGCCGCAATCTTTTTTGTTTGTTTTGTAATCGCAGCTTACTTTTCTTACGGAAAAGACAGGGCACTTCACCAAAAAGTATATAAAGGAAGTTATAAAATACTGATTGCTTTTCTGCTATTTATCGTGTTACTATTTGTTATAAAAGTAACGATGAAGCACTAAATTACTTCCCTTTCAAAAGATTAACACTCACAGTTGCTATATCAGAATTGGGGAATTTAGTAAAAACGTTCTCGACAGAGAACAAACCAGCCTCGGCAGCAATTTTGTGTAAAACTTCAATTTCAACAATATATTGATCAGAAAAACCATGTGTTGCATCATAAGCCGTTGCTGCTGTTGTTCCAAGATTATTGGCAGTTAATTCAGGAGCAATCGTATGAAGTTCTATCAACAACAAACCAAATTTTTCTACAAATGTCGACCATTTTTTCAAGTGATCCAATAAGTTATCTTCCACTTCCGCGTTGCTGATTCTTTTACCGCGATGCACAAAAGCTCCAGTTGAAGAACTTATTCTGTTTGGAATTCTATTAGTTGGTGTTTCCCAAATTCTGTTGTGGTCTAAAAAGGTTCGAACGTTTAGTAATTCTTTCAAATCAATTTTATAATCTTCCTTCAATGTTTCGGCTAATAAGTAAGGACGTCCGATGTCTCCCCAAATAACTTTTGCCCAGATATCGGCCTTAATTAAATTTGCTCGGGTAACTTTTATAGCGGCTTCATTATAATCAACGCCAACCAAAAACAACGGATGTTCGTCTAACATTCTGCCTCTTGCTGTTTGACGTTCAATCACATCAAACATATGTTCTAAAAAAGCACCATTACCACAACCCATATCCAAAATTCCAATAGGTTGTTCTGCAATAGGGCGATTGAATAATTCGATGATTACTTCGTCAACAATTTTAAAATATTCGGCATGTGCTCCACCACTACCCCAAACGTTCATTTTTCTGTCAACATGTAATTCTTCTTCGTGTTCACCAATATTTCTCAAAATAAATGGATTGCCAAAAAGCAAGTCATTCATTTTTCTAAGCGTTGGAATATAAGAAACCGTAACGCCATAGGCAGTCGCTCTTTTGGCATAAAACAAACCAGTTTCTGTGAATTGATAATTGTCTTTTTTCTTGGTAAACCAGTCTAAATGTGTTAAAAAATCCAATATTTCTTTGAAACATTCTGGTTTTTTGTGAAATTCTTCTGGACGGAAAGAGGTTTCCATAAAATACTTGTGAAACATACCTGTCATACCAAGCATTACGATTGTTGGTCCAACTAAAACGCCTTCGATATGATATAAAACTTGTTCTTGAATAGCTTTTGTCTTTTCATCATCTGAGAAATGAATACCAAAATTTGATTTGTATTTTGAAAATAATTTGTTGAGCATTTCAAAAGGTTCAACTTCAAATTTTCGTGGATGAAAATGCTCTGAAAATTGCATCAAATAAAAAATATCTTTATAAAGCGGAAGTAATGAAAAAGCAGTTTCACTTTTATCGTTAGTTGCAAAAGTTACTTCATCTTTATAATTATCAATTTCCTGCTCAAGCCAACCTTGCGAAGCTAAAACCCGTAGTGCTACATTGAGATAACCTTCGTTAGCATTAAAATTTGCTGTGAGTTCTCGAAGAGAGACTTTTTGCTTTTGCAAAATAAAATCTAAAACACCTTTTTTATGCAAAGAATATGCAGTAGGAACAGTTACTATTCCGTCTAAATGCCTAAATAAAACTCCACGCAGTTCGCTTTTAGTTTTCATAGATTGTAATTTGAATTGAAACAAATATAATAAAATAAATTACTATTAAATTCTTAACTTTGTGTCACTTTAAAAAATTGCTTGAATGAGAATTTTAAAATACATCTTCCTGCTTATACTTTTGTCTCTGGTTGGAATTACGGTTTACGTAGCTACGCAAAAAGGCGATTTTGAAGTTACCAGAAGCAGTATTATAAAAACGTCAAGAAGTACCGTTTTTGATTATGTAAATGATTATAAAAACTGGGAAACGTTTGGTTCCTGGATGCAAAAAGACACGGGTCTTATATTCAATTATGATTCAAGAACAATAGGCGCGGGAGCAAAATGTTCTTTTGAAAACGGTTCAGATGATGGAGATATTAAAACAGTGTTTGTAAAAGAAAACGAAATCATTGCACAAAAAGCAAACTACAACGGAACAGCAGCCACTATTTCATGGACATTTAAAGATACAATTGGCGGAACCAAAGTAACGGTTAATTGCACTGGCAAAATGGATCTTATTACAAAAATCTCTACTTTTTTCAAAGGTGGAGTGACTTCAATTTTGGGAGATGTATATGAAAAGAGTTTGCGTAATCTTGACAAAACGCTGAACTACGAAATGAAAACCTATTCCATTAGAGTGAATGGGATTGTGCAAAGACCATCAGGTTTTTGTTTGAAACAAACGGTTTTCTGTCATATTAAAAGTGTTGGCAAGAATACAAAAATCCTTATGGCACAAATGATTCACTTTTTCAAAAAGAACAAAATTTCCATGGCTGGAAAACCATTTGTAAATTATGACAGATATGATGTAGCCAATGATTTTGCTACTATTTCGATTTGCATTCCGGTTAGACAACAAATATCTATTTCTGTCGGAAGCGATTTGGCTTCAGGAGAAATCATTGCTTTTACTTGTTTAAAGACTACTTTGACTGGCGATTATTCGCATTCCAAAGAAGCTTGGGCAAAAGCCAAAAAGTATATTGCTGATAATGGTTTAAAAGAAAATTTCGCTGGAAACTATACTGAAGTTTATGTCAAAACAATTGATGATATTAAACAACCCTCAAAATGGATTACTGAAATTTACATTCCTGTTTTCCCAAAAGCAATTGAGTTACCAAAACCTGCGGCTACAAGTATTGCTCCAACAGTTCCGACTCTTGAAACACCGAAAACTATTACTACTCCAACTGAAAGTCAATAATTTCTTCGCCTATTAAACCTTTTCTATTACCTTTATTCCAATAGTTAAATTTTCACTTTGCAAGACGAAAAGGATTTCATTCAAGAATTATTAAATCCAAAAACGCAAAATGCAGCGTTTCAAAAGCTCTTGCTAAATTACCAACGACCTTTGTATAATCACATTAGACACATGGTATTAAATCACGATGATGCTGATGATGTTTTACAAAATACCTTTATTAAAGTCTTTCAGTATTTAAAAGATTTCAAAGGTGAAAGCAAATTATTTTCCTGGATGTATCGCATTGCAACAAATGAAGCCATCACATTTATTAATCAAAAGGCGAAACGAAATGGAACAACAAGTGAAGCAATGCAAAGCAGAATTGTGGATAACTTAAAAGCGGATACTTATTTTGACGGGAATGAAATTCAACTTAAATTGCAAAAGGCAATCGCTTTATTGCCCCAAAAACAACAATTGGTTTTCAAAATGAAATATTATGAAGAATTAAAATATGAAGAACTCTCAGATATTTTAGGCACATCTGTTGGTGCTTTAAAAGCATCATATCATCATGCTGTGAAAAAAATTGAAGAATTTGTAAAAAACAATTAAACCTTTTAATTTAAC
>JAYVNT010000544.1:0-2793 GCA_043758285.1 Flavobacterium sp. | reverse complement strand
GCAAAGAAGCGTTGGCGAATTAAAACACTTTGAAAAACTAAAGATGAATGTCAACGGTCAGCCCATTTTGGAACAGTCGCACCGCTTGCACATAACGGCAGGGCTTTATGCAGGTTGGGAATTGATGCACAAAAGTTCGTAACAAAAGTAAAATTATTATTCAAATGTTGAGATTGAAAACATAAACTAAATAGGTAACGTCAAGATGGGGCTGATGCTCGGATTTGTACAAATGTTGATTGTACTTCCGTCAAGCCCAACTTGCATAAAACCCAATGTTAGCTGCCGTTTTTTGTCGAGATGCAAAACAAAAAAAATGAAACTTTTTAAAAGAGAGGATTTCTTACTACTTACTGCTGGAACTATTTATTCTCGTGTAAATAAAGAATATGGTGAACTAATGAACGGTCTTTATTGCAAAACATCTGGTGAAGATTATATAGTTGATTGGGTTGAACAAGATTTAATAAGTGAAGCTGGATTTCCAAATGATATTAAAGATGGTGGTGATGCAATAGATTACCAATTAAACCTTCGGGATACGTTTCAAGAATTTGAAACAGATTTAGAATGTGCAGGTCGAGATGGAATGTTTGAAGATGAAGATGTTTTTGTCGTATGGAATAAAAAAGATATTACTAAACTGATTATATACTTGCAAGGTGTGATGTCTGTCGCAAATGGCAGCTAACGTGGTGCTTTATTTAGTACGGGTATTTGAAATACAAATGCTCGGAGCGAAGCACCACGTCAGCCCGTATTGAATAAAAAACTTTGTTGGCTGATGTACGGTCAAATTAATTTTAAACTGTCAAAATATAATTTATGAGAACAATTGAAAAAAACATTTACTATCTGTGTGAAGAAATAGATGAATTGAAAGAACAAGTTTCACACTGGAAGAAAATGTATGAAGAAGAAAAAGATACAAATATTAAGCAAACTAACGAAAGGCTTGAAGAAACAAAGAAAGGTGTCGCTAATGCCTTAATGTTTGCCTTATCCGTTAAAGACAACCCTGATGGTTCCTTGTCAATTAGTAAGCAAGATAGAAAAGAGTTGTCAAAATGCTATAAATTGGAAGGTGTAGTATAGTAGCTTACGAACAGGTATTGCCGATGGCAGGGCATTTAGAATGTATGCAAAACAGATGTTCAATGATAAATTACACTACTTGTTTAAAAGTAAAACAAAAATGCAAGTTGCAATAAATATGGGGGTCATTACCCACAAATAATGGGATGGAATTTTTTATTATGAACGGGTTGGTAGCAGTTGCCGCTAACGTTGAGGGCTTTGCGAAGTTAAAATTGCCCACTTCGCAACTTCCTTTTAAGCACAAACTAAATGGCAATTTTAATTTCCGCAAAGCTATTGTTATAAGCCGTTTTATTATGAAAACAAAAACAACCAAACAACTGAAAATTAAATTGAAAGAAAGTGATGCCGATAACTTTAAGTCCGCAATAAAAAAAATTGCTGATGAAAATAAAAGCATAGGGTTCAAAAAAAGCAACCTGAACGAAGATGAACTTAAAGTTATTCAGCAATTATCGGATAAGGTAAATGGCTTATAACGTTTGCGGCTTTGCGTTCGGCCCACGCATTAGCCTTAAAATTAAATACTGTGTCCGGGCTGACGCAAAACCGTTTGTTAAATGAAGGCTGCGGTTATTCACTTTTAAAAATAAAATATGAAAGAATTTATTTTATGTGCAGCGAATTACTACCAAGACGGGTTAATTCACGAGCATCAACCAAAAAACATAACAAACGGTTTTGTTATTTGTGGTCGAAGGCATCATAACTGTATTACAACATTTGCATTAGTTGTCGGATTTCCTTATACGGAACAAGGGCATAAAATACATAATACAGAATTGGAAGGTTTTTTAACAAGCACAAATTTATTTGTTAGCAGAAAAAATGCTTTTAGAATAGCAAAAGATGCAAACCAAATTCATGGCCCCAATAAAGGTCAACAAGAAAAATCTATTGGTCTAACAAGTGAAGACTTGTATTAGCAGACTGGTAGCAGCTTTCATTTAACGGTGGTGCTTTATTTAGTACGGGTATTTGAAAAACAAATGTTTGGAGCGAAGCACTACGTCTGCCGGTATTGCGCCAAACCCAATGTACTAAGCAGTGTTTTTTTGAAGCTGCGGAGCAGGAATAACACAATAAAAAACTTACAATTATGAAAAGAGACATCAAATTTGATTACATTTTTCAGCACGAAGAAACAGGAAGACTATGCTCTATCACATTTAATTATACTGAAATTTTTAACGGTACGGCAAAATTACAATGTGAAAGACTTACAGGTTATTTTGTTGTGGCTAAAAGGCAGTTTATTGGAAGAACTGATATAAATAAAAAAGAGATTTTTGAAGGAGATATTGTAAGATGGGATGATAAGTCTAAAGGCAGATATTGGAGAGTTGCTAAAGTTGTTATTAACCCTGACATTCAGCTTGTAATTGTCAAAAACAGCTTGCATGAAATAAGCTCAATGTTTCCGCATACATTTCATTGGGGAAGTTTTATTTATACAGGAGATGGGCAATTGGAAATTATCGGGAATATTTATCAGAACCCCGAATTATTAGAAACCAACAAAGCCCAATTGTCAGAACCAAAAGTTGAATAGAAAACGAATGTGTGGCTAAGGCAAAAAACATTGCTTAGTACGAGTTTGGGCTTGGCGAAGAAAGGGAATTGGCACTACCGCTGCTGATTAGAATTACCCAAAGTTTCCACCTTATTCTTCTGCTCAAAATTGCTGGTCAAGCC
>JAYVNT010000543.1:0-8747 GCA_043758285.1 Flavobacterium sp. | reverse complement strand
CACCATTGACCCCAGCGGTTTAATGGCAGACGTGAAACGGGAGAATAATGTGATTGAAGTGAAGTAAAAAAAGCGAACGCTAGGGTTCGCTTTTTTTATTCAAAATCCCTATTTGAATAGTCCGACTCCTTTTTTTAAGTTGTCAAATTATTGTTTTTACAACGAAACGACCTGTTTGAACAACGAAACAACATTTTTTGGCGCTAAAATGACCTTTTTTGGCGAAAAAAGAGACAATGTTGTTTTTTGTAAAGCAAAAACAGCAACGGCATCAGTTGCTGTTTTTTTTTGGAATAGAATTTGTAACTTTACCGAGGATATATAATTTCGAAAAATGAAACCAATTCAACTGCTTATCGTTAGTCTTTTTATAAGTTTTGGAAGTGTTGCCTCGGCACAACCCATCCGTTTTCAAGCTAGCAGCGTTAGCTTTGCAGACAAGAAAGACAACGGCACTTGGAACGATTGGTCGGATTTTGTAGAGGCTAAAGTTTTGATAACCCTTAATGCTAAGAAAGATTTGATTACCATTAATTCTTCTGAAGTTCAGTCATTCAAAATCAAAGCGTATGGCGAAATTACAGATAATGACGAGGTAAACATTGTTCCGTTTGAATGTGTGGATAATAAGTTTTCGAAGTGTACTATTTTCATCATTACTAAGAAAAAAGAGGATAATAGAGTTCAGTTTTACATCACTTACAACGAAGTAAAATTTGTATACAACATCTACGCTACCAAGTAAAAATGAATTTCACCTATCCAAAAGCCGAAAAACTAAAAAGCAAAAAAATTATTGACCTGCTCTTCTCAGAAGGCAAGTCAGTAAGCAAATATCCGTTGCGATTGGTGTATGTACAACATGATTTTGAAGAAGAGGTACGCTTGAAAATAGGCGTTTCGGTGTCTAAAAAACATTTCAAAAACGCTGTTGATAGAAACCATTTCAAGCGATTGCTTAGAGAATGTTATCGGTTGAACAAACACCTTTTGATAGACAATCTGGATGCTAAATATTGCTGCATGTTTTTTTATCAAACTGCCGAAAAGCTGACCTACCAAGAGATAAACGAAAAAACAATTTCATTGTTTGAAAAATTTATCAAAGCCATTCGAGAAGAAAAAAAGGAAACCTAATTCCGTTTGAAGTTATTTACTATATTCGTTCACTTGTTAAAAGAAAAGACCATGTTCCAAAAAATTAAAAAAAGGTATTTTATTCCAGTTATTCTGAGTGTTTTTCTGTTTGTTGGCGTAAGCTTTAAAGACGATTTTTTCGAAATTACGAAACAAATCGAAATCTTTACCACACTTTTCAAAACCGTCAATCAGAACTATGTTGAAAATATAAATCCGGCTGAAATGATGGACAAAGCCATCAAAAGCATGTTGGCCGATTTGGATCCTTACACCAATTATTTCAACGAACAAGATGTTATCAAATTCAAAATCAATAACACCGGCGAATATACCGGAATTGGTGCTTTGATTACCCGAAAAGAAGACAAACTCATCATCAAAGAACCCTACAAAGGATTTCCAGCTGATAAAGCAGGACTGAAAGCGGGCGACGAAATTATCCAAATTGGGGATGTGCTTTTAGCCGATTTCAAAGAGGATGCTTCGCAATTGACAAAAGGTGCAAAAGGCACCAAAATAGCTATTAAATACCTGCGTCAAGGAAAACCCATGACTACCCAATTGGTCTTGGAGGAAGTTGAAGTAAAAGCGGTGCCGTTTTATGGCATGGTTGACGATAAAACGGGGTATATTGTGTTGTCCCAATTCAATGCCAAAGCTTTTTCGGATACTAAAGAAGCACTCGAAAAACTAAAAACGGATGGCGCTACTCAAATTGTGCTAGACTTGCGTGGAAATCCGGGCGGTTTATTGAACGAAGCGGTAAATATTTGCGGGCTGTTTGTTCCAAAAGGAGAAACTATTGTGACCACAAAATCCAAAAATTCAAAATATAATAATACCAATAAAACCAGCCGCGAACCTATTGATACCGAAATTCCTTTGGTCATAATTGTAGATGGAAAAAGTGCCTCGGCATCTGAAATAGTTTCTGGAGCATTGCAAGATTTAGACCGAGCAGTGGTTCTGGGCAGCAGAAGTTATGGAAAAGGATTGGTGCAACGCCCGTTTGATATGACCTATGGAACGCAAGTAAAAGTGACCATTGCCAAATATTATACGCCATCCGGAAGATGCATTCAGGCGTTGGATTATGGTCATAAAGACAAAAACGGGAAAGCCATCAGAACCGATGAAAAAAATTATAATGCCTTTAAAACCAAAAAAGGAAGAGCCGTGTATGATGGTGGCGGAATTTTGCCTGACGTGGTTTTAGAAAATACCAAAACGAGTGCTATTGCTGAAGCATTGCAAAAAAATGATGGAATATTTAACTTTGCTACTTTTTACTATTATAAAAATCCGACGCTTGGCGACAAAATTCCAATCCTAACCGATGCCGATATCACGGATTTCAAAGCTTTTCTGAAAAGAGAAAAAATATCGTTTGATACCGAAACTGAGGTTGCACTTAAAAACACATTGGAAAAAGCCAAGAAAGAAAATGTAGACACCGCTATTGCGACAGAATACCAACAACTGTTGGCGGCATTAGAAAAAAGTGAAGACGCGCTGATTGACAAAAATCAAAAGGAAATCAAGAATTTGATTTTGGACGAAATCATCAAACGTTTTCAATACAAAGAAGGACTGTATCAATACTATATCAAAAACAATTTTGAGATAAAAAAAGCCATCGAAGTCCTTGACGACAAGCTGCAGTATAATAAAATTTTGAAGATTTAGGATGAAGTTATTAAAGTATTTGCCACTGCTTTTTTTTAGTTTTCTTCAGGCGCAAGAAGAAGTGGTTCATTCTGTTTATTTTGAATTTGACAAGTTTGTTTTGAATGAAAGAGAAGTGAATGAAGTCATTGATTTTATCAAAAAAACGGATTCCACTCGCATAGAATCTATTCAAATTTTTGGCTACACGGACGATGTTGGAAAGGATGCTTATAATTTTAAACTTTCTACTAAACGAGCAAATGCCATTCAAACCAAATTCATAGAAAGCGGTATTAAAAACAAAATTATAGTAACCATTGAAGGTAAAGGAAGAATTTTGATAGATGATGATGTCATAGAAAATCTTCCTGAGAAACGCTCAAAAAACCGTCGTGTGGATGTGGTTTTGAATTTGAAACCGTTGCCTAAAATTGAAATTCCTGGTTTTTTCAATACGATACAAAAACACCATATTGTTGGCGATCATATTTATTTGGATAATATTTTATTTGAAAGAGGTAGCAGTAAATTGCCCTTTAAATCCAAAACCGATTTGGATAAAATTGCCCGTTTGTTATTGAAATATAAAACATTGGAATTTGAAATTCAAGGACATGTGTGTTGTACGCCGCCATATCAAAAAGAAGCTATTGATTTAGATACCCGAAAACGCCAATTGTCTATAAATCGAGCACAAGCTGTCTATAAATATCTTATTTTTAAGAAAATCCCAAAAGAAAGAATGACTTTCAAAGGTTATGGAAACACCGTTCCGCTTGGTAAAGGAACAGAATATGATAGAAGAGTAGAATTGGTAATCACAAAGATTTAACTTCTTTTCATTTCGATGTGTGGAATATCGTCTTCTAGATAGGTTTCGCTGGTTTGGATAAAACCATGACTTTCGTAGAATTTCTTTAAATACAATTGTGCGGAAATCGTAATTTTAGTCTCGCCAAATTGATGCTTCATATAATAAATGGCTTCTCTCATCAGGATGTGACCGAGTTTTTTATCTCGATACGTTGGTTTGACCACAACACGGCCGATGGAAGCTTGGTCGAAATAATCATTGGGTTTGAATAATCTTGCATACGCCACCGTTTGTCCGTTATCTTCTCCGATAAGGTGTAGTGCTTTTTGATCTTTGTAATCAATGTCTTGATAGACGCAGTTTTGCTCTACCACAAAGACTTCGTTTCTTAATTGTAGTAAATTATATAACTCAATTGTGGTTAGTCCCTCAAATCGCTTTATCTTCCATTCTATGTTCATGCTTTTTTCTTTATTTGAATAGATTTGATCATCGATTCCAATTCAAACATCAAATCCCGTTTTTCTTTTGATGGTAAGTAGCAAAATCCTTCTAAAACCAGAATTCGCCTATTGGCTTTATCAAAAATGGCATAATTAATAAACGGCCCTGACATGAAATCGTTCTTCATTTGCCACGTTCCTTTGGTTTCATAAGCAATGTTTCCTGCCAAAGTTGTTTTTGAAAAATAGGGCGAGTACGCTTCTTCTGTTACCATTTGTGTTCCTAAAGCGGAACCGTGTATGTAGCTTTTCCCGATAGAATCTCTTATTTTCACAATGTCGTTTACGGCAGTAATAGGACGAATACTGTTCCAAGGGATTTGATAAATTAGTAAACTCTTGTTCCCGCTGGTGATTTCGCTTTTAAGCCAAATGAAATTTTTTCTTCGCATTACATATTCGTACTTGAATGGAATAAGCAAATCGATATTAAATTTTTTTTGAATTTTTTTTATATCTATCAAAGAATCCCTAATGATTTTTTGATTTTGAGTAATTTCAATTGCACGCATTTTTTTAATAATCTCAGGCGCGTTTTTTTCGAGAAGTTCTAATATTTCAAAAGTTGTTTTCCCCGAAATATGAAATGCGTTTTGTGGTGTAGCAAATTCATTTTCTTTGATTTCAAATTTATTTTGATTGTCTTTTTTGATGATAATAATATTTCGACTATCGGTTGAAAATCCTTCAAAGAATTTTACTGGATATTGATTGATAGAAAACAACGGTTCTTCTTGTGGTAAGCCCAAAACGGGTGAAGCAAATTTATTCCTGATGCTATCGCCCACTTCGCCGTTCCAGAGTTGGTCGTCAATGATTACGGCAATCGTATTTATGACCGCCGAGGAATCATCAGGGAACTTGTCCTTTTTAAATGAGCAAGAGCTCACAAGACAGGCAACAAAAAGCCATAAAAAAAGGGTTTTATTCATAACAGAAATAAAACCCAAATTTAGATAAGATTTTCGGAATTACCCGTTAATTTTTAATTTCATACCGGCTTTTAAACTTTCACTTTTGATTCCGTTCCATTTTTTCAAATCTGAAATCGATACACCAGGATATTTTTTGGCTATGCTAAATAGTGAGTCGCCTTTTTTAACATAGTATGATTTTACTTCATCTCTATCACTAAAAGCTATATTATCTTTCTTAGTTGGTGTGTTTTTGCTTTCAGAAGAGATGATATATTTTTTACCTACAATCAGTTTAGTACCTAATTGGATATTGTTATCATCTAGTTTGTTCCAATCTTTTATATCAGAAACTGCAACGTCATATTTTCTGGCAATGCTCCCTAAGTTTTCTCCTTTTTCTACAATATGTTCTGTAACCTTAACTTCTGCTTTGTTTGCAGATTCTTTAACTGAATCATCATTACCTGCCAAAGTTAATTTTGATCCTTGTTCAACATTTAAACCATCAAGATTATTCCATCTTTTCAAATTTTCTAAACTAACATTGAATTTCTTTGCAATACTGAACAAATTATCGCCTTTTTGAACTTCGTATAAATCGTTTGATTTATCATTCGAAGCAACGCTAGTTTCAACAGCATTTTTATCTGCTTTCACTTCTTTTCTAACTGTTGTTACAACTCTTTCGTTTTTAACTATTTTCAGATTGGCACCAAGTCTAACGCTGTTTCCTTTAATCTTATTCCATTTTTTAACTTCGGCAACAGTAACTCCATATTTGTCTGAGATTTCGCCAAGATTATCTCCTTTTTTCACTTTGTGATATTTTACAATATCTTTATAAGAAACTACTTTTTCTTCTTTGAAAGTTTTGGCAGTATTTGATGCTATAGCTGTAGTTTCTTTTACAGAAATTGTATCTGGTTTTATAACTTTCTTGTCTCTTGAAGCAACAGCTTCTATGGTATAGATTTTTAGTTTTCTACCTACCGGAGCTTTATTGTTTCTTAGATGATTCCACTTTTTAAGTTCTGACATTGTAATGCCATACTTGTCTGAAATCTCACTTAAGCTATCACCTTTTCTAACTTTATGAAATTTAAGTCTTGAAACTGTTCCGTCATTATCTGAATCGTTAGAATTTGTAGAAGCAACCATACTTTCATATGGTCTTTCTCTTTTGTTTGATTCGTATTTAACGAAAGCATAAATCTTATCTTCGTTTGAAGTGAAAACTGCAACTTTGTTAACCGGCAATCTTAAATAGTGACTTTCTCCAGTAATATAAGGAACTTCTTCCCTCTTATATGATGGATTTAAAAACTGTATTTCCGCTACAGGAACATCTAACAAATCTGAAATTTGCTTGAATGTCATAGCGTTTTTTATCATCACTGTATCGGTAGCAAAATGATTAGCAATGGCTCTGTCTGGCTTAATTCCGTGTTCTTTATGATATTCAAAAATATACATCGTTGCCAAGAAAGCTGGCAAATATCCTTGAGTTTCTTTTGGTAAATATTTTCGAATGTTCCAATAATTTTGTTTTCCGCCTGAACGTCTAATTGCTTTTGCTACGTTTCCTGGACCAGAATTATAGGATGCAAGAACCAAATCCCAATCACCAAAAATAGCATACATGTTCTTCATATATTGCGTTGCAGCGCTACTTGCTTTTGCAGGATCGCTTCTATCATCAACATAGGAATTGATGTTTAAGTTGTATTGTTTTCCCGTTTGATACATAAATTGCCACAAACCTGTTGCACCAACTCTTGAGACTGCTCTCGGGTTCAATGCCGACTCTACAACTGCTAAATATTTTATTTCTAAAGGTATATTTTGGGCTGCTAATGATTCTTCAAACAAAGGGAAATAAAACTGTGAAACTCCCATTAATCTTTCAAAAGCTTTTTTTCTGTTTTTTAGAAATGATTTGATTACATTTTCTAAACCAACGTTATATTCAATATTAAATGGTGATTTCTCATCCATTTTTTTCAATCTTTCTTTCAAAAGTTCTGTTGGTAGTTCATAATCGACTTTTTCATCAACATTAATATTTTTAATATCGGTTGTCAAATCATTGTATAAATCCAAACTAACCATTTCTTTCATCCACAAGCTATCTATGCATGACGCAATGTTATCATGAACAAAAGTTGCTTTGATTGAATCCAAAACTTCTCTTCTGGTTAATGGTTCTCTTTTTACCGATGAAGCAACAATAGTGTCTTGAGCATAGATTACCGAAGAAACTAAAATTAATCCTAATGATGTTATCTTTTTTATCGTCATAACTTTATTTTTACAAAGTGTTATATTTCAAAATTGTATGTTATTATTGGATGTAGTTAATAACATATTATATTGTTTTTATTGTGTTGATTTAAAAATTAATTTAAAATGGCTGCAATTCCGGGCAGCACTCTTCCTTCTAACATTGCCAACATTGCACCACCACCAGTGGATACATAACTCATTTTATCTTCCAACCCAAATTGTTTCACGGCCGCAACCGAATCTCCACCACCAACAAGAGAAAAGGCACCTACTTCAGTGGCTTTCGCTATGTAATTCCCTAGTTGTATTGTTCCGTTTGCAAAATTTTCCATTTCAAAAACACCTAGTGGCCCATTCCAAAGAATTGTTTTTGATGACAAAATTACCTCTTTGAAATTTTCCAATGATTTTGGCCCAGCATCTAAACCTTGCCATCCGTCGGGAATTTCTCTAACATCTACAATTTGAGTGTTGGCATCATTAGAAAATGAATCAGCCGCAACAACATCAACCGGAATATGTATCTGAACATTTTTTTCTTTAGCCAAGCGTAAAATTTCTAAAGCCAATTCTTGTTTGTCATCTTCACAAATTGAATTTCCAATTTTTCCGCCTAAAGCTTTTACAAATGTAAATGTCATTCCGCCACCGATAATCATGTGATCCACTTTGTCTAAAATATTTTCAATAACTGTAATTTTGGAAGAAACTTTTGAACCTCCAAGAACGGCAGTTACCGGTTTTACTGAGTTACTCAAAACTCTGTTTAAACTTTCAATTTCTTTAGCTAAAAGCAATCCAAAACATTTGTGATCTGGAAAAAATTTAGCAATTATTGTTGTTGATGCGTGCGCTCTGTGAGCTGTTCCAAAAGCATCGTTCACGTAAATATCTCCTAATGAAGCTAATTCTTTTGCAAAATTTTCATCTCCAACTTCTTCTTCAGTATAAAAGCGAAGGTTTTCCAACAATAAAACTTCCCCTGATTTTAAATTTTTAGCTGCATTTGTAGCAATTTCTCCTATACAATCTGAAGCAAATTGAACATTAACTCCTAAAACTTCAGAAACTTTTGCAACAATATGTCGTAACGAATATTGATCTTCTTTTCCTTTTGGTCTTCCTAAATGTGACATCAAAATTACGCTTCCTCCATCAGCTAGAATCTTATCTATAGTTGGCTTTGCGGCTTCAATTCTGTTGGCATCGGTAACGTTGAAATTCTCGTCTAAAGGCACGTTAAAATCAACTCTTATTATGGCTTTCTTGGCGTTGAAATTAAAATCTTGAAGCGTTTTCATTTAGTAATTTAATAGGACTGAATCCTTGCAAATATAATAAAAATTAGTTTCATCGATGATTTTTGTGCTTTTATCGATTATTTTTAAGGAAATATTAAGGTTTAAAAACTTTATTTTCAAA
>JAYVNT010000542.1:0-8774 GCA_043758285.1 Flavobacterium sp. | reverse complement strand
TGTTGAATTCAATATCGCCATGGATAGGTGTGTTTTCCGTTGCTTTGTTTTTGATTTCGGGTTCTATTTTCAGGAACTCATTAATCCTTTTTTGAGATGCTTCCGCTTCTTGAACCAAGGACGAAACCCAACCAATAGACGCCACTGGCCAAGTCAACATATTGACATACAAAATAAATTCGGCAATAGTTCCGATGCTTTTTATGGTGCCATCAACATACATCATACCGCCAAAATAAATCACAACCAAGTTGCTAACACCAATCAGCGCAATCATCAACGGACCAAATAGCGATTGGATTCGAGCTAAACTCATGCTTTTGGTTTTACTTTCTTCTGCTAAGCTGTCCAAATTGGTTTGATATTGTTCTTCCAATGCGTAAGCTTTCACCACACGAATACCCGAGAATATTTCTTGTGTAAAACTCGAAACCTTTGATAAATACTGTTGGAATATCGTGCTTCGTTTATTGATTTCTTTGCTCAACCTGAAAATGATAAAAGAAAGAATGGGCAACGGAAGAATGGTGTATAACGTCAGTCGTGGCGATACATTATACATATAAATTATAACTACCGTAAACCGTATGAACGTGTTGATAGTATACATTACTGCGGGACCAACATACATTCTAACTTTGGCAACATCTTCGCTAATGCGGTTCATCAAGTCGCCCGTTCGGTTGCGTTTATAAAAGTTTTGATCTAAGACTTCATAATGTTTGAACACTTCGTTCTTCAAATCAAACTCTACATGGCGCGACATGACTATCAACGTTTGCCGCATTAAAAAAGTTAAAACACCTGCAATCAAGGTAGTGCCAATAATCCAAAAGATGTTGTGGATTAATTCGGTTTTAATCACGGCGCTACTGATGTTGTTTTTATGAAAATCTTCTATAGCTTTAAATGATTTGCTAATGAGTTTTGGCGTAAAGAGCGAGAAAATTTGTGCTACAATAGTTATAATAATTCCTAGTAAGAAATGGAATTTATATTTGACAAAATATTTGTTTAAATACTGAAGTTCTTTCATTGAAGATTTACATAGTTGGGGTTTGAAATACTATATTACTGTTAAATTCTTAAACATAATTAAATTATTATATTCTTGATATAAATAGATTTTAGTAACAAATCATCAATTATATTCGATTTGAGTGCGTTTTATTGAATAAAATCATAATTTCGTACTTGGTTTTACAAAATCATAATTTAAACCAATACACTATGACTTCACAAATCACTACACCAATTGAACTTAAGAAAATGGATCCCGTTTTTGGTCAGTTATCTTTTGACAATCACGAACAAATTGTTTTTTGTAATGACAAAGATACAGGTTTAAAAGCAATTATTGGAATTCACAATACCGTTATGGGACCAGCACTTGGCGGAACACGAATGTGGAATTATGCTAACGAATGGGAAGCATTAAATGATGTTTTGCGTCTTTCGCGTGGCATGACTTTTAAGTCTGCTATTACGGGTTTAGATCTTGGTGGCGGAAAAGCCGTAATTATTGGTGATGCCAAAGCAGACAAAACACCAGAAATGATTACTCGTTTTGGTCAGTTTGTGAATTCCTTAAGTGGAAAATACATCACCGCCGAAGATGTAGGCACCACCACCGAAGATATGGACAGGATTCATGAAGTAACAAAGTTTGTTACAGGAATTTCTATTGAAAAAGGTGGTTCGGGAAATCCTTCTCCTGTAACGGCTTATGGTGTTTATATGGGAATGAAGGCGGCAGCCAAATACCAATTTGGTTCAGAAAGTTTGGTTGGAAAAAATGTATTGGTACAAGGAAACGGTCATGTTGGAGAAACATTGATTAGCTATTTAACAAAAGAAGGGGCACTTGTTTTTGTATCGGATATTCATCAAGACAAAATGGAAAATATGGTTGCTAAGTATGGTGCCAAAATTTTCACAGGAAATGATATATACAGCGCTGATGTAGATATTTATTCGCCTTGTGCTTTAGGCGCAACGATTAATGACGACACCGTTTATAAAATAAAAGCTAAAGTAATAGCTGGTGCAGCTAATAACCAATTAGCTGTTGAAGCGGTTCACGGTCCTATTTTAAGAGAAAGAGGCATTGCTTACGCACCCGATTTCTTGATTAATGCTGGTGGAATAATCAATGTATATGGCGAATTACATAAGTATGCTGATGGTGAAGCCATGCGAAAAACGGAAAACATCTATAATACCACGCTAGAGATTTTCAGTTTTGCCGATAAAAATAATTTGACTACGCAACAAGCAGCGATGCAAATTGCGAAAAACAGAATTGACCAAAGAAAAAAAGAAAACGCTTCTAAATAAAGCCGTTCCAAAATAATTTCTATTTTTGCAAAGCGAAAGATTTCTTTCGCTTTGTTAATTTTAAAAGTTCTTATCCGTGTTAAACAGAAGACATATTCGAGTGAAAGTAATGCAATCTATTTATGCATTGCACCAAAAAAACTCCGACGATATTGAAAAAGAAGAAAAGTTTTTGCTTCACAGTATCGATAGTATTCAGGATTTGTATTTAACCATGTTGTCTTCATTGGTTGAAATCAAAAAGAAAGAGGTTATCTTTCTCGAAGCTTCTAGTAAAAAACATCTAGCAACCCCGGATGAAAAAAAACCCAACAGAAAGTTTGTCGACAATGCCATCCTTAGGGTATTGGAAGAAAGCAGTTCGTTAAGCATTGCACTTGAAAAACGCAAAATCAACAATTGGGAGATGAACGATGATTATATTTTGATTTTATTAAATGAAATCAAACAAAGTCAATTGTATCAAGATTATATGAGTACCAAAAAGAGTTCTTTTGAAGAGGACAAAGAATTTTTGGCAGACATGTTTACCGAATTGATTGCGCCAAACGAAAAGCTATACGAATATTTGGAGGACAACAAATTGACTTGGGTTGACGATATTCCGGTGGTAAACACTCAGATTTTAAAACAACTGAATCAAATTTCAGACACATCCGAATTCAAAATAAACAAATTATACAAAGACGAAGAAGACAAAGAATTTGTGAGTTTGTTGTTCAGAAAAACAGTGCTGAACGAAGTTGAATTAGCCAAAGAGTACATTGACAAAACCCCAAATTGGGATGCCGATAGAATTGCGGAAATAGATACTATTATATTAAAAATGGCAATTTGTGAGTTTCTAAAGTTTCCATCTATTCCGGTCAAAGTGACTATAAACGAATATTTAGAACTTGCCAAAGAATACTCAACACCAAAAAGCAGCAACTTTATCAACGGAATTTTAGACAATCTAGTTAAAGAGTTTCAAAACGAAAACAAAATTCAGAAGACAGGAAGAGGATTAATTCAAAATTAAAATCAAATTATTATGGGACAAATAAGTCAGTTTTTACCGTTTTTACTAATGTTTGTGGTTATCTATTTCTTTATGATTAGACCACAACAAAAGAAAATCAAACAAGAAAAAGAATTCGAAACCGGCTTAAAAGTAGGCGATAAAATTATTACCAAAAGCGGATTGCATGGTAAAATTTCAGAGCTTGCAGAAACTACAGTAATTGTAGAAACAATGTCGGGCAAACTGAAAATGGAACGTTCTGCAATCTCGTTAGAACTAACTGCTGCGTTGAATAAGAAAGCATAACCGAAAGTACGAGGTAAAAAAAGCACAAAGTGCGAAATACGAGGTACGAAGTAAAAAGATTAAAAAAAATCACAAATTCTAAGTTTGAGTTTGTGATTTTTTTATTTCGTAATTCGTATCTCGTACCTCTTTATTCTAACTTGTAAAGCACATCTCGTATTTCTTTAAAATGTTCCCACGGTATAAAATGGTTCGCATCTTTTATAGAAATGATTTCTAAAGATTTGGCATTCACAAATTCTCTTCTCATAAACGCCACATTACTGTAAGGAACCAGTGGGTCTTTAGTACCATGCATGATAATTACTTTTGAAGTAATGTTTTTTAGTTTGGGTTTCAATTCATACAAGTCTCTTTTCAACCACCACAATTCATCATTTGACGGACGAAGCGCACCTGGAATTATATACCGAATAGGTTTTGCTTTGATGAATGCTCGCCATGTTTCAGGTGTTTCGGCTTTGGGATCAACAGCACCAGAAAGAATTAGTAACCCAGCATAATCTGCAGGTTTTTCGGCAGCCATTTGTACAATCGTTGGTCCACCTAAGGAATGTCCAACCAAGAATATTGGTTTTCCATTGGAAGTTAGTTTTGAAAATTTCTCTATAATGTATGCTTGTGTTTTTAAGTTTTCGGCCTTGCCAAAATCGCTGTAACCAAAACCAATTCTATCAATGGCAATCATTCGATATTTAGATAAGAGCAAGGTGTCTTTTAGATAGTCTTTATACGCATCCCAACTACCCGGCGAACCATGCACAAAGAATAATGTTGAAGCGTTTTTATTTCCTGTTTCGATGTAATGAATGGTGAAGCCATCAATTTCTTTCGCGGAATCAATATAATTTGTTTTAGATGTAGCAAAGAAGGTTTTGGTTTCCTTACTGCTCATTCGCATTCGCATGCAGGATTGACAAAAAACCAAATAAATAATAGCAAGCAAACTAAAAATCGATTTCACTTTATTCCGTCTTATCATGAAAAGTATTTTTGTATTAGTGAAACAAAGAGTTACGTTAAAAACCTGTCTTAAGTTCTGTATTTGTCATTGAAACCTCTTGCCTCTAAAATCATGGGTTTGATTTTTTCAAAACGAGTTATTTTGGTTTTCTCTTGTTTGGCAGTTGCCATATATTCCCAAAATTCTTTTTGTTTGAACGGAGTAAACTTCTCTAGAGCAGCATTCAATTTGCTGTCTTTTTTCAATTCGTTTTCAAAGAAATCACAGTGCATCGCTGCTTTCTTTTCGGGTTTTATCGAAAGCCCTGCTTTTTCATTAGCAATAGCTTCATGGATGTATCTCAAAATGAGTTGCTCATTGATTTCTGCAGCTGATATAAAACGCCATTGACGCAAACCTTTCGTCACGCCTTCATTGGCATTAATCAAGACATTGGCTTCGTCTTTTAGAAAAACCCCGTTGATAAACCAAACAGCAAAATAGTTTTTAAACCCCGCTATTCCCAATACGTTTTTGTTGTTGATGGTATAGACTTCGCCTCCCCATTTGTTGGTTTCAACCAACTCGGTTTTCTGAATGATTTCACGCAATTGTGCCAATTCATTCTCCCATTGATTGGCTTTGTCCCAAACGTGTTTTTCGGCCATTATTTTTTCTTTTTCTTCTTATCTTTTTTAGAAAAATCAGTAGTGGCGGTAAGTTCTGCAATTTTGATGATGACATCAATGGCTTTCTGCATGCTTTCTACCGGAACGTATTCATATTTTCCGTGGAAGTTATGACCACCAGCAAAAATGTTCGGGCACGGCAAACCCATATACGACAATCGGCAACCATCAGTACCACCACGAATAGGTTTTATCAGCGGTTTGATGCCCAATGATTTCATGGCTTTTTCAGCCAAATCTACTATGAACATTACTGGTTCTACTTTTTCCTTCATGTTGTAATATTGGTCTTTGATAGTTGTAATGACAATATCTTCTCCAAATTGTTTCTTAAATTGCTTATTGAATTTCTTTGTTATTTTATGAATTGCTTCTTTACGCTTTGTAAATTTTTTCATGTCGTGATCACGAATAATCAACTCCAATTTGGTTTCTTCAATGCTTCCTGTTATTCCTGTTACGTGAAAGAAACCCTCGTAGTTTTTCGTTTCTTGTGGCGTTTCGTGTTTGGGTAATTCATTGATAAAATCGTTGGCGATAAGCATGGAGTTTATCATTTTTCCTTTGGCATAACCAGGATGAACGCTTTTTCCTTTGAAGATAATTTTTACACCTGCCGCATTGAAGTTTTCATATTCTAGTTCGCCTATCTGGCTGCCATCCATAGTATATGCCCAGTCGGCACTAAATTTTTCTACGTCAAACAAATCAGCACCACGACCAATTTCTTCATCGGGTGTAAACCCAACACGTATTTTTCCGTGTTTAATTTCGGGATGGTTAATCAGGTGTTCCATAGCGGTTACAATCTCGGTGATACCTGCTTTGTCATCGGCACCAAGGAGAGTTAAACCATTTGTAGTGATTAGCGTTTGCCCTTTGTATAACAATAAATCTTTGAAATAATTGGGCGACAACACGATGTTTAGTTCTTTGTTTAAAACAATATCGCCACCATCATAGTTAGGAACTATTTGTGGTTTTACATCTTTGCCCGTAAAATCAGGGGTGGTATCAAAGTGAGAAATGAACCCGATGGTTGGCACTTCATGGTCAACATTAGAAGGCAAAGTTGCCATGATATAGCCATGTTTGTCTATCGTGACTTCTTTCAGGCCGATGGTTTTTAGCTCTTTTGCTAGTTTGTTAGCAAGGTCAAATTGTTTTTTGGTACTTGGTGTAGTTTCAGAATTGGGATCTGATTCGGTATCGATAGTGACATAGCTTACAAAGCGGTCGATAATGTGTTGCATTTGATTATATTTTTAGCAAATATAATTAATTACGAATTATGACCCGAGTACAAAGCGCGAATTGTATATAACGTAACGGAATAAATGACCCCGCTGCGCAAAGTCTCCCGACTTTGCGCTGTATTTAAAAAACGTTTTGACCGCTGCGCTTCGTGTGCCGCCTTTGCGCTGTCTTTCAAAAACGTTTTGTTATTAACTACTTTCATTAACTTAAATACTTTTCAATCGAGGAACTTTTTAACACATTAACCTTTGGGATTTCAATAATTTCGACATCAATGATTCCTTTGCCTTCTATATAATTACTTGCATTGCTATAAACATAATGTTTAGCATGCAAAACCAATCCCGACCTTACTCAGGCATCGGCGTTCCTGTTTTTATATAAACCCTCGAAGGGTTTTAAACTCCTCGAGGGTTGGTTTTTTAAAATTTATACTTCTCATATCTCAACTCTATTTACTGTTTTCATTATCAAATCATTTTTCTTTACGTTGAGACAGGGAATTACCCACAACCGCATACTTTATTATTTTTTGTCAAACAGCAAGTATATAACACCAAACATTAAAAAGTGTCCAACTTTTGAAAAGACACCCCAGAGAATAAGAAAACCAATGGCTTCGAAAAAACTTTTGGGTTCTATCCAGTTCCAAGTAAGCACACCTGAAAAAATGCTCAATACTATTGTGCCAAGAAGCATAACGAGTATTAGTGTTGCTGTATCAAAATCGTCTTGTTCCATTTTATTTTTAGCCGTGTTTACTATGTAAAGATTAGCATACTTCACAGAGCAGGTGTTACTAAACCATATTTTCTAATTCAAATATCCCTTTACAAAAGTGACAAAGACACGAGGTGTTATGGGTTCGGGCATGGCGTTGATACATCTATCTACGGCAAACGCTATCCGAATTCGGGGTATCTCCGGAAATTCGCGGGCTATTATATGAATTAACATTTTTCGCTCGGTGGGTTTTTTGGCGTTTATGAAATGGAAGTCATAAATCGATTTACAGTTGTTTTCTACATTGTTCCAGCACATGATTTCTAATTTTTAGTTGTGTTTTGTTTATTTGATTACTATATATAAATAAAAGGGCGGTGTTTTGTGCGTTTCGTCCATGTTGCCTCCAATGTTTGAGTTGCATTCCCAGTGGTAGTTGCTTAGTAATTCATCCATTACGTTGATGTAGTTTAGGGATGAGGTTTCATATTTTACTATCATTTTTTTCCAACCACCATTACTGGCTATGAGTTCGTTTATTCTTCTTTGAGGATTATTGGTAATGCCTATTTTTATTCCGTTATGATTGATGCTGTACTGTGAAATGCTTCTTATGAATGTGCCTAGTATGTCTTCAAAATTTCCTGTCCAGTGGTCGTGGTTTAATTCCATGGTGTGTATATGTGGTTTATTGTTTGGTGCGTTTTCTGCTCCAAAGTCGGGAGACTTTGCGCAGCGGGCTTATATAGGTTATCTATCGTTTATATGCTATAAGTAACTTTACTTATATAGGTTATCTATTGTTTATATGCTATAAGTAACTTTACTTATATAGGTTATTTACTGTTTATATGCTATGAGTAACTTTGCTTATATAGGTTTCCGTTTTTTTGGTGGTGAATGGTTGTTTTTCATGTTGTGGTTGTTAAAAAATGCCTACTCTCTTTAGGATTTTCGGCGTCGTCCTTTTGGGTTGTAATTTATTTATGATTTTACACGACCTGCTCCAATTGAGAAACGATAACCAAATTGAAACTGAAAGAATGAATCTTTATTCCCTTTTTAGGCTACCGAGGTTAGGTTTTATAATTTTATCAATACATATACTTCGCATCCTACTAGTATCAAACTACTGGCAAGAACAACTTTAAAAATAATTTTGGTTAGCTTATCGGATGAGGCATGATTGTTATGAGTATTAATGTGTAGTAGTTTCATGAGTTGGTGTATTTAAGATTAATTCTTGTTTATCTTTTTATCAGTACATAAATTTGCCATCCAATAACAATCAGACACCAAGCTAGAAGTACTCTTACAATAATTACAGCTGATTTTTTTTGTTTAATTAGCACGTTTTGTTCGTCCACAGTAATGTTAATTTTTGGCCATCTCATGATTTCTATTTTTTATAATTAAACTTTAATTTTTAAAAACCTGCCCTTTTTATGAAATTTCAAATACCACTAAGAAATTGTCACAGGCAGGATTTTTTAAATTGACTCAGTTGTTATATTTT
>JAYVNT010000541.1:0-2811 GCA_043758285.1 Flavobacterium sp. | reverse complement strand
ATGTCAAAGCGTTTGTATTTCGAATTGTTTTATCCTTTTGTAAGGGAAAAAAATGTTCGCAGGGCTTTGGTGCTAATGGGCCCAAGGCGTGTAGGCAAAACTGTTATGTTGTTTCATAGCATCCATCAATTATTGCAAGAAAAAGTAAACCCACAACAACTATTTTTTATTGGTATAGACAATCCCATTTATGTGCAATTGGGTTTAGAAGATATTTTAACCTTGTGTAAGAATGCCCTTAATTTAAGTAACCTAAAAGGGTGTTATGTATTTTTTGATGAAATACAATATTTAAAAGATTGGGAACGCCACCTTAAAGTATTGGTAGATTCTTATCCCGATACCAAATTCATTGTTTCCGGTTCGGCCGCTGCTGCTTTAAAGTGGCATAGTACCGAAAGTGGTGCAGGCCGTTTTACCGATTTTATGTTGCCACCGCTTACTTTTCAAGAGTACATTCATTTAAAACAAATGAATCACTTAATATTCCAAGGTAATATCAATTACGGGAACAATGCTATACCCTACTGCCTTACCCACGATATAAAAGCCCTTAACAAAGAGTTTGTACATTATTTGAATTTTGGAGGTTATCCCGAAGTTGTATTATCAGAAAAAATTCAAAGCGATATGGGGCGTTATGTAAAAAATGATATTGTAGATAAAGTGCTATTAAGAGATTTACCTAGTTTATACGGCATTAAGGATGTGCAGGAGTTGAACCGATTTTTCACCTACATCGCTTACAATACAGGTAACGAATTTTCGTATGAAAGAATGTCGAAAGAAAGTAGTATCCAAAAAGACACACTAAAAAAATATTTAGAATACTTGGAGTCTGCCTTTCTTATTAAAGTGCTCAACAAGGTTGATGTAAATGCTAAACGATTAAAACGAATAACGAGTTTTAAGGTATATCTAACCAATCCCTCACTTAGAACGGCATTGTTTTCACCAATATCTGAAACAGACAGTGAAATGGGAAATATGGTTGAAACCGCAGTGCTATCACAATGGATGCATCGGGAAAATTTGGACTTAACTTATGCCCGCTGGAAAGATGGAAGAAATGAGGGTGAAGTGGATTTAGTTTTAGTAGACGATAAAAAATTTAAACCTATGTGGGGTGTCGAGATAAAATGGAGTAACCGCTATTTTGAAAAACCTCAAGAATTGAAAAGTTTAATTCAATTCTGTAAGGCAAATGACTTTGATAAAGCTCTTGTAACATCTATTGATCAGCTTGGGGTAAAGAAATTAGATATGATTCATTTAACTTTTTTGCCTGCTTCTATTTATTCTTATAACATTGGTGATATTACGTTGAAAATGAAAAACCAATAAATGAAATTCACCGAAGCACAATTAGAAAAGGCGTTTACAGAGTTGTTGGGGCAACAAGGCTTTCCCCACCACTTAGGCATTACCATTGCCCGAAAGCCTGATGAAGTATTGATTGAAGAAGATTTACAAACTTTTCTTTTAACGCAATATGCCAATAAAGGCATAACAGTAAATGAAATTAAATCAATTATTCTTCAACTCAAATCGCTTCCATCTTCTGATTTATACGAAAGCAACAAGTCATTTATGAATATGCTTTCAGATGGTTTTATTCTACAAAGAGAAGACCGTAACAAAAAAGATATTTACATTCAACTCATCAGTTATACAGGGTTAAACAAACACCGCCAACCCGAAGCTGACCAATTAATTTCTATTGCTGCCGAACCCGAAGCAATTTATTCAGCAGACAATAACATTTACAAGTTTGTAAATCAATTGGAAATTGAAGGTTCAGAAAAACGTATTCCTGACGGCATTGTTTATATCAATGGTTTGCCCTTGGTAGTGTTTGAATTTAAATCGACCATTCGTGAGGAAGCTACTATTTACGATGCTTTCAAACAATTAACGGTTCGTTATAAGAGAGATATTCCAGAACTGTTTAAATACAATGCGTTTTGTGTTATTAGTGATGGCGTAAACAACAAATCAGGTTCTTTCTTTGCCACTTACGAATTTTTCTATGGTTGGCGAAGAGTTGCAGGTTCGGCAAAAGATGTAGACGGCATCAACAGTATGTTTACGCTCATTCAAGGGATGTTTAATAAAAATCGTTTACGTGACATTATTCGCAATTTTATCTACATACCCGACACCTCAAAGAAAAACGAAAAAATTGTTTGTCGCTACCCGCAATACTATGCAGCAAGAGCCTTGTATGACAACATCAAACTCGCCCAAAAGCCCGAAGGAAACGGAAAAGGTGGAACTTATTTTGGTGCTACTGGTTGCGGAAAAAGTTTCACTATGCTTTACCTCACACGATTATTGATGAAAAGCGAATACTTTGAAAGTCCGACCATTGTTTTGATTACAGACCGAACGGATTTAGACGACCAACTTTCGGGGCAATTTACCAACGCTAAAAATTTCATTGGCGACAACTTGGTTGTGAGTGTAGAAAGCGGAGCAAACCTAAGAGAACTTTTACAAGGCAGAGAAAGTGGTGGCGTTTTTTTGACCACAATTCACAAGTTTACAGAGGACACACAGCTTCTTACTAATAGACCCAATATAATTTGCATTTCAGACGAAGCACACAGAAGCCAAGTAAACCTTGACCAAAAATTAAAAGTTACCGAGAAAGGCGTTACCAAAACTTATGGCTTTGCCAAATATTTACACGATTCATTACCTAATGCAACGTTTGTAGGTTTTACAGGAACGCCAATAGATGCAACGCTTGATGTGTTTGGAAAAGTAGTTGATGCTTATACAATGACAGAATCCGTAAAAGATGAAATC
>JAYVNT010000540.1:0-2811 GCA_043758285.1 Flavobacterium sp. | reverse complement strand
TTACCGCCGCCTGCTTGTTTCAGCAAATCATCATTCATTGTAAATCCTTTTACAATGTATTCTCTTAATCGGGCAGTAGCCCATTGGCGAAATTTTGTGCCTTGCTGACTTTTTACACGGTAGCCAACCGAAATAATTACATCAAGATTGTAGAAATTGGTGGGCTTGGTAGAAAAATCGGAAATTCCGATTTTTCTCATAGAAAGCTCATTATCAAGTTCGTTTTCCTCATAAATGTTCAAAATGTGTTCATTAATGGTAGAACGTGATTTTTGAAACAGTTCAGCCATTTGGTCAATGGTTAGCCAAACGGTTTCATTCTCTAAACGGGTTTCAATTTTTGTATTTCCGTCTTCGGTTTGATATATAATGATGTTGGTATTTTCCATTATTACTTTTCGGTCTTATTAATGTGAGCAATAAACTTTGCCAATTCAATTCCTATTTCGGTTAGTTCATTATTGTTGGTGTTACGCCCTGTTGCGTCATAGTCAATATCTTCGGCAATTGCCATAAAAATAGGATAGTCGTCTAAAGCAGTTTGTTTGGCTAAAAAGTATTTTTCAGTTAGTTCTTCTTTAAACAAATTCACTTTGTCGGTAAAGGCAGATTGAATTACAGATTTATCGGCTTGTATTATTTCTGTTATTTCTTTTTTGTTCGCTTTTGGATTTTTCTTTTTTGCCTCGTCCTCCAAAGTTTTAATAGCAGCCATTTTTTCTTTCTCCCACATTTCAACTGTAGCAATAAATTTGCTGTCAGCTTTTACCTGTTCTTTTAGCTTTTCTTTTTTGTTGCTTATTGTTTCTGTCTGTTTGTCTTTGTGCTTGCGTAAAAACAATACTGAACTTTTTACACCTGCCCCTGTTGCACTAAAGGCAGTTTGAGGCATAGACACAACGGCAACAATGCGGTACATTTCTTCAATGTTATCTCTAACATATTGCGAACTGCTGTTGGTGAGAATACCATCAGGAATTACCACTGCCAAATAACCTTGTTCGGTTAAAAACTTATGGCATTGCTCCATAAACAAAACTTCGGTGCTTTGGCTGTCTCTCAAAGCGGCTTTCCCGTTTGCAGTTGTATTTAGCCAATCCACTTCTTTAATGGCTAAATTATATTGGTTCATATAAGCCTTCTCGGTTTGCTTAATGCTGCTGCCGAAAGGTGGATTTGTAATGATAAAATCAAACGTGCCGTAAATGAATTGTTTGTTACCCGATCTGGCTTGCATATCCACATCACTCAAAAGCCCGTCAGATGCAATTACGTTTGTATGTCCGTCGTCATGAATAATCATATTCATTTTGGCGGTTCTTGCAATCTAATTATTTATTTCAATGCCAAATAAATTCTTTTCTGCAAAGTTGTGCCAATGTTCTTTGTGCTGAACTGGCTCTAGCTTGATATTATAAAAATGGTCGGCTTGTTCTCTTACTTTGTCTAAGGCGTGTAATAAAAAACCGCCACTACCACAACTGGTGTCCAACACTCTTGATTTATGTGTAATTGGCAAGCAGTCCACAATAAATTTTACGATTGGTCTTGGTGTAAAATATTGTCCAAAGTCGCCACGGAAGAAACTACCCATAAAAGTTTCAAAGGCTTTGCCTTTGCTGTCAAGGTCAGTTTTATTAAGATTTATTCTTTGAAAATACTTTACAATTGTTAGCGTTTCGTTCGCTGTAAGTTTAATGCCGTCTGTAAAAACTTCTGGTGCTTCCTTTTCGCCAACTGCATATATTTTTTTTACCCGGTCTAATAAATCTTCCGGTTTTTCATCTCTAAAAAGTTGGAAGTCGTAAGGTTGTCCAACTTTTCTTGGGTGTTTTTCATCCCAGATTTTGCAGAATATTAGTTTGTCTAATTCGTCAAATGCTTCACTTGGATTTCTTTGTCCGCCACCCCAAAGTGCCTGGTGTGCTTGAATGAAAATTTTGGTCAATTCATTTTCGCTTACTACTTCAAGGTCAAAGAATTTCTGTTTTGCATTTAGGTCAGGCTCTGCAACTAAATTGCTTATTTCTGCTTCACCTTCCGATTGTAAAAAACCGCCTTTCACATATTTGTATGGGGCAAGTTTGTTTACACCAAATTGTGGAATATCGGGAATAGAAATCCTGCTTCTTGGTTTCTCTTTCGGTACTTCGTAATATTCGTTAATTATTTTTGAGGTTGTCCAAACGTATTTGCCGCCTTCTGCCACACAATAACTGTAAGCCTGGTCAACTGCAATTTTAAATTGCTGGTCGGTAATTTCTTCTTTCTTACATTCAACCAAAATGTAGGTTTCTTCACATTCATCGTCTGCATATACAATAATGTCTGCTTCCTTAGTTTCTGAACCCATTTGTACCGAAACAAATTGCTGAATACAGTTTACTGGATAGCCGTAATTGAGTACAAGTGATAAAAAAGTTTCGGCTTGTACTTTCTCCTCGGGGTTGTTGTAACTCCTTTTTTTATTTTGATGAATGTAAGTGATGAAGTTTTTCTCTTCATCAAATTTAATTAAGCCTTTTTCTATGCCAGTATCTATTAAAATCATTCTGTTTTGGTCTTGTAATTTATAAGGTCGCTAAGTTAAGTTTTATAATGTTGTTTGCCGCAATTGTTGAACCCAAATTGCTAACTGTCAGCTTGTGGGGTGGTGGGCGGGCTTTGATGTTGAGCAATGATAGAAAGCCCTTTTGCGCTGGCTTTGGTAAATACCCGATAAAAAAAACGCCATTCATTTTCACAAATGGCGCTGTTGTTTATTTTATTAAAAATTTAGGCGTCTTTACCATGGCAGGCTTTGTATTTTTT
>JAYVNT010000539.1:0-2813 GCA_043758285.1 Flavobacterium sp. | reverse complement strand
TTTTGTAAAACATCATCTACTAAATAGGTTTGATAATCAATCGCCATCATATAAGATAGGGGCGAGTGAAATTTTTGTTTTAAGTTGTTTGATAAATAAGCAGTACTTAATACATTAAAAGAATTTTTAAAAATTGATTTTAATTGGTTGCTATCAAATTGTTGACTTAAACTAAGCATGATATTCTTAGGAGAAGGATTGATCAATAACACTTTTAGTTTTTCGTATCGATTATGAAAATTGTATTTGTTTTTTAAAATCGGAATACTGTTGGACGGAACTACCTCCATTAAATGAGCGAGACTTTTTCTTAAAAAAGGAGGCAGTTGATTTAATTTTTTTCCATGTTTCATGATGTAATCATAGCGGTTGTAGCCTGCAAATAGCTCATCTCCGGCATCGGCACTTAAAGCTACCGTAACGTTTTGCTTTGCCATTTTACAAACTAACATCGTAGGTATAGCACTGCTATCTGCAAAGGGTTCATCATAGTAATATGGTAAATCTGAAATTAAATCAATAGCATCTTTTTGATTACACGTAAATTCGTAATGCTCAGTGCCAAGATGATTGGCAACATCTTTAGCATAAGGCGCTTCATTTAAGCCTATATCAGGAACTCCAATGGTAAACGTTTTTAATTTTTCAGAGTTATCTTTTTGTAACAACGCAGTAACACACGCGCTATCATAACCTCCACTCAAAAATACACCAACAGGAACATCAGATACCATGCGGTAATCGCAAGCTGATTTCAACAATTTTTCAGTTTCGATTTTAGCTTCTTCGAAGGATATATCTAATTTGGGTTTATTATAGTAATCGTAAACATCCCAATAGTTAGAAATGCTAAATGTTGAATGTTGAATATTGAATGTTAAGTAATGACCTGGCTTTAATTTATAACAGTTTTTAAAAATACAGTGGGGTGTTGGCACATTACCAAATTGCATAAATGCAGCAACGGCATCTAAATTAATTTCTTTTTTAAATTGTGGGTGTTGATGAAATGCTTTTAATTCGGATGCAAATAAAAATAAATTATCCTGCCAATAATAAAAAAAAGGTTTTACTCCTGCTCTATCTCTTATACAATAAATTTCTTCTGCTTTTGTATCATAAATAACAATGGCAAACATGCCAATAAATTTTTGAATGCACCCAATACCCCATTGAGCAAAGGCATGCAAAATGACTTCTGTATCTGAATGACCAATAAATTGATGGTTTAGACATATTAACTCATTTTTTATCTCCTTATAATTATATATTTCTCCATTAAAGATTATCCATAAATGGTTGTATTGCATAGGTTGTTTACCTGTTGCGCTTAAATCGATAATGGACAAACGACGATGTCCTAAGCCAATTTGATATTTATTAGTTTGAATGAATTCATAACCGCTTCCGTTTGGCCCACGATGAAAAAGAGTGTCTGTCATCTGGCGTAACGCATCATGTGAAGCGTTTTTGTTAAAATCTATGAAACCTGCAATGCCACACATATTTATTTTGTTAATGTTTAATTAATCACACCTTGATGTGATTGTTTTACAGAGATTATTATTAAAAACATATTTTAATTTTTATTGTTCTCTTTCGTCTTTTGAAGCCCTAATGTTGGGTAAGTGCCATTTTGCTAATGAATGATAGAGGTGTGAAAATACAGTTTATTTTTTTGTATTGCTGCTTTTTGAGTGACCATATTTAAATTTCTCTATTATTTTTTCTGAAAATAGGTTTATCTAAAAAAATAAATTATAAATAAAACAACAATTATTTAATTAATATGTTTTTTATAATTGAATAAAACACTTTTTCGGATATAAATTTCCAATGGTATCTAATTCCTGTCAGCATAAATTTCATCCCCACTTTTTTATTCCCACTTGAAACGAGATTAACAGAAAGTATAAGATAATTTTTCATCATAAAATAGTTATAATTTTTAGACAAAAGATTTAATACTATTTTATTGTTTGTAGTATAATTTATAAATTTATTAAAGCTATTGATGAGTAATTCTGGTTTTTTATTAGTGTATATACTGCGGTTTTCGTGATTTATAATAGTTGTAGTAATTGTATTTGAACAATAAAATAAATATTTAGACGCTAACCTTAACCACAACTCATAATCCTCGCCTGTTAACATTCCTCTATCTTCATTAAACAAATTTTCTCGGGCTATATCTGTTCGAACAAAAATGCCATTACAACTTAAACAATTACCTATATATAATATTTCATTAACTGTATGAGGCAACCCATTTTTGCTGTAAATAATTTCACCACTTTCGGTTACAAAATTATAGCCAAAATGAAATACCTCGGGTTTATTGTTGTTTTCACAAAATTGATATGCCTCTTGTAAATGATTGGGAAATGCTATATCGTCCGAATCAAACCAATTTACATACACTCCCTTAGCTTTTTTAGTGCCATAATTTCTAGCGGCACCTCTTTCAGAATTTTCAATTTTAAAATACCATACGTTTTCTGATAAAAATGGCAACAATACATCTTCTGTATTATCTGTGCTACCATCATCTACAATAATTACTTCATAATTGTTGTAATCTTGCTCTAAAATACTTGTTAATGTTTTAATTACAAGATTAGCTCTATTATGTGTTGGAATAATAACTGAAAAAAATGGAGTGTTTTTATTCATGTGCGATTATTTAAATCTTATTTCTAAAATTAAGATAATTTTTAGCAATAGTTACTATGTTATTAAAATTAAAAAGCACGTGAGGGTTTTTTAAAATTATAGTATTAAATGTTGTTTTATTTTTCTTAATATATTCTAAA
>JAYVNT010000538.1:0-2823 GCA_043758285.1 Flavobacterium sp. | reverse complement strand
GATACCGCTCGCCTGTATCGTAGTTAAAGGTAAGGACAATTGCTTCTGCTGGAATGCTTTGAAGTTTTTTGGCAACAGCCGCCAATGATGCACCACTGGAAACGCCTACTAATATGCCTTCTTTTTTGGCTATTTGTCTGGTAAATTCGTAGGCATCTTCTTTGCTCACGGCAATGACTTCATCAATGGCTTCTGGATGATAATTTTGAGGAATAAAACCGGCACCAATTCCTTGTATCGGGTGTGGCGAAGGGGCTCCTCCGCTGAGAACTGGGGATAACTCTGGTTCTACAGCAATGACTTTTAGGTTTGGGAATTTTACTTTCAGCACTTCTGCCACACCGGTGATATGCCCACCAGTGCCCACGCCTGTAATGATATAATCTAATCCATCAGGAAAATCAGCAAGAATTTCAAGGGCAGTTGTGGTTTTATGAATATCAATATTTGCCTGATTATTAAATTGCAACGGCGACCATGCATTTGGTGTTTCGGCAACCAACTCGGCGGCGCGTTCAATAGCACCTTTCATGCCTTTTTCTCTGGGTGTCAATTCAAATTGGGCACCATAAATCTCCATGAGCTTTCGTCGCTCCACACTCATCGATTCGGGCATGACTAAAACAACTTTGTATCCTTTTACTGCCGCCACTAGTGCCAACCCAATGCCTGTATTACCCGAAGTTGGTTCAATGATAACGCTGTTGGGTTTTAAAAGTCCTTTTTTCTCCGCATCTTCAATCATCGCTAGTGCAATTCTGTCTTTGATACTGTTGCCAGGATTGTTTCTTTCTAGTTTAATCCACACGTTTTTGTTTTCGAATAACCGACTTAACTTAACCACAGGCGTATTGCCAATGGTTTCTAAAATGTTGTTTGCTTTCATACTTTTTATTTTTTAAAAATTAAATACTAAAATTTAGTGCTTCGGGAAACTTTTCTTTATTCTTGATAACAATTTCACTCTTGTGATATACTAATGACTGCGCCGGAATGGAGTTTGTTATCCAAACATTCCCGCCAATAACGGCATCTTTGCCAATAACGGTCCTTCCGCCAAGAATAGTGGCGTTGGCATAAATAGTTACATTATCTTCTATCGTTGGATGGCGTTTTGCCTCTGCATCGTCTTTACTGACGGTCAAAGCGCCGAGGGTAACACCTTGGTATATCTTGACATTATTGCCAATTATTGCGGTTTCTCCAATAACAATTCCAGTGCCGTGATCTATCAAAAAATGTTCGCCAATTACAGCCGCTGGATGGATGTCTATTCCTGTTTTGCTGTGTGCATGTTCAGCAATTAATCGGGCCAAAATCGGTGCCTTGTTACGCCATAATTGAAAAGCTATGCGGTGCACGGTTATAGCAAAAAATCCTGGATAGGCAATTAATATTTCATTCTTAGATTTTGCCGCAGGATCAAATTCTAAAATTGCATTCAAATCTTTTAAAAGCAATTGATGTAGTTTTTCGCAATTACCAAAAAAATCAGTGGCAACTTTAATTGCATCTTCATTAGAAAACTGTTCGGCTTCCAATAATTGAACTAACAATGCCGTTAACTCTTCTTCTTTTTGCTCAAAGAAACTAAAATCAATGTATTCTTTTTGGGAACAAAACAGCCATTCGGTCATTTCGTTTATCCAATATTTTATGTTCTTCTTGTTGAAAAAGATTTTTTTATCCAAAAAATTACTTTGGTATAAATGCTTATTATTTGATTTCATAAAATGTTACTTCTGTTGAATTAAAAACAAAAAACTCTCCAAAAATGGAGAGTTTCGCGTGTATTTGAAATATATCAAAGTACTTTATAGCACAAAACTCTCTAATAAAGAGCAAGTGCAACAGCTAGTAATGATAAATTTTATAGATAACATATTCAGTAATTAATAGTTCAAAATTGGTGAATATTCATCAATAAACCAAATAAATCTATAACAATTTTACTATTACGATTTCGTTTATTACTTATAAATCTTTTAGGTTTGAGCATCAAATAAGCAGTTGCTTTTACAAACAACAACTGTATTATTTGATTTAATTTTATCAAATTGTAACTTTTATGCTTTCAATTACGTATAACAACCTGAACACTTTAAAGTAAAGACAGCACCCAATGAGACAACTTAAAATCACCAAGCAGGTAACTAATCGTGAAACTGCATCGTTAGACAAGTACTTACAAGAAATTGGAAAAGTAGATTTGATTACTGCGGATGAAGAAGTAGAATTAGCTCAGAAAATTAAAGCTGGTGACCAAAAAGCACTAGAAAAATTGACAAAAGCCAATTTGCGTTTCGTGGTTTCAGTAGCAAAACAATACCAAAATCAAGGTTTAACACTTCCCGATTTAATTAATGAAGGAAACTTAGGGTTGATTAAAGCAGCACAACGTTTTGATGAAACTCGTGGTTTCAAATTCATCTCTTATGCCGTTTGGTGGATTCGTCAATCGATACTTCAAGCTTTGGCAGAACAATCTCGTATCGTTCGTTTGCCTTTGAACAAAATTGGTTCTATCAATAAAATCAACAAGATGTACGCTTTGTTAGAGCAATCTAACGAACGTCCGCCAAGTGCTGAGGAAATTGCAAAAGAACTTGACATGACAGTGAATGATGTAAAAGAGTCGATGAAAAACTCTGGACGTCATTTGTCAATGGATGCGCCTCTAGTTGAAGGAGAAGATTCTAACCTTTATGACGTTTTACGTTCTGGTGAGTCTCCAAATCCTGATAGAGAATTGATTCACGAATCTTTGCGTACAGAAATTGAACGTTCATTAGAAACATTAACTCCAAGAGAAGCAGATGTTGT
>JAYVNT010000537.1:0-2825 GCA_043758285.1 Flavobacterium sp. | reverse complement strand
TCCTCCAACTCAATTTTATACGCATTTTACCCTCCCCGCATAAAATTTGCTAATGTAAACCCTCCGCCGTAAATTGCGTATAAAATCTTAAGAAGTTATAGGGCATTTTATAGACACACATGAAAGAAATATTTTCATCAAAACATCACGACATTAGAATCGAATCAATAGATTGGGACGAACCAAATAACGGACGAATGTTACGTATTGCCGACCTTATAATTCATGGAGAAAATGCAAATAAAAAGTACTTTCAAGACTGGAACCGACTTGACCAAAGATTAGAAAAATACACAATAGATTCAAATGATGGGAAATTCGTCTTTATTCCATCTGAAGCAGGCGGTTTTTTAATTAATACTTTGACACTTGAAAAACAAAAGTTACCATACAAAGGTGTTTCCACAGTTACATTCTTAGGTAATTCATTTCATAAAAACTTATTAATTCTAATTCATATTGACGAAATTATCATTTGTAATTTATTTAATAGCATATCGACAAGAATACATTTCACAAATGAAAATATTAATTGGGCAGAATTAAATGATAATGATGACGTCGTCGTAACCTATTATGACAAACAGACCAAGACTTTAAAAAGTGAAATATTTGATTTTAAATCACAAGCGACAATGAAAAACGCCCTATAACACACGCTTTGGCAACAGTTTGGCAGACAACAAAGTATTTGCAAACAAAGTCCCTTCGGGAAAGAAGTTTATTTTTTCTTTGCAAAAGTCCAATAAACAATTAGCTTTGTTAGTAGCATTTCGGTAGACAATGTTTCAAACCTTTCTGCCAATAGCTGTAAAACTTTAGCAGTCAGGCTTTGGCGACACTATAGAAATCGACCTTAAAACAATTTATGGCATTAATTGGGCAGAAAATCGAAATTCAACTTAGCAAAATAAAGCTTCTATTAATTCTATTAGGCTCTTTGACATTTGTTGGGCTTGGACTTTGGTTTGTTATTAATCCGCCGATAAATCACCACTATTATCACCATAGTCCGACAACAATACTGATAGCAGGCTACGCATCAATAATTTTCTTTGGACTCTGTGCTTTACTTTCTATCCGTAAACTAGCAGACAATAGACCTGGGTTAATAATTGACGACTTAGGTATAAGTGACAATTCCAGTGGTGTTTCATGCGGACAAATACTATGGTCTGATATATCAAACATTTCTATACTCGAAATACATAGGCAGAAAATCATCATGTTACAAGTTAACAATCCAGAAGACTATATTAACAGGCAGACAAACACTTTCAAAAGAAAAATGATGGAAATGAATTTCAACATGTATGGTTCCCCATTAAGCATTACATCAAATGGGTTAAAAATTTCATTTAACGAACTACACAAATTATTAGTTGACAACTATAACGCAGCTAGACAACCAAAAGAAAAAAGCCCAAACTGCTAACATATATGCTTTATTCAAGCCTTGCAGACAAAAACGCAATTGCAAAAGCGGTAGAAAAGTTTTTAATTTTTGCTTTGCAAATGTCCAAAAACAGTTATCTTTATTAGTGGTTTTTCGGTAGAAAACGGTTTACATAAGTATATTATAAAATTGTGTATACAAAAACTTTAGTTAAATTTGTTGCTGCTCTCAGCATATAAAAATTTGTGTATAGCTAAAAAATACAAAATGAAAAACATATCAAAAAAGACAAAAATTTTAAGTTTAATTTCTATTAGCTTATGGATTATTGGGAGTTTAATAATATACATGAATGACAAGAACTCGAATATTATTATAGTTTCTGCAATAATTATGATTGTAGGCATATACAGTCAAATAAATAAAGATCGAAAAGCTATTACAGGTTTAACCTAAATAAAAAAGAAACGGCGACTGCATTAACACACGTTTCTATTCAATTTCGGCGGAAGTATAAGGCATTTGCAAAAGCGGTCACTTTGTGAAAAAAAATATTTTCGCTTTGTTAGGAGCATCGGTAAACAAAGTTTTTGCGCCAATATAAATTTACTTTCGAAAAGAGATTAAAGTGAACTCTGTAAAGGAGCTACATCGCTGCCATCAACAAATTAATATCTTTAAATGGTAAATTAAAGGTTTCTCCTAAAAACTGATTGGTTAAAATACCATTATAAATATAAACCCCATTTCGCACACCAGCGTCTTTTCGTACTAGGCTATCAAAACCGCCTTCATCGCCCATATTCATAATAACTTGCGAAAATATATTACTAAATGCGTAAGAGGCTGTGCGAGCCACACGCGATGGAATATTAGGGACACAATAATGGATAACGCCATGTTTACGAAAAACCGGCTTAGTATGGTTGGTTACAGAGGATGTTTCAAACACACCACCTTGGTCGATGCTTACATCAATAATAACGGAACCAGTTTTCATTTCTGCTACCATATTTTCTGATACAATACAAGGCGTTCTTCCTTTTGATGCTCTTAGCGCACCAATTGCTACATCGGCTGATTTTAAATGTTTTTCTAATACTTTGGGAACAATAACAGATGTGAATATACGTGCTCCTAACTGACTTTGTAAACGGCGTAAGCGAGAGGTTGAATTATCAAATACTTTAACGGTAGCACCCAAACCCAAAGCAGCTCTTGCGGCAAATTCACCTACGGTTCCTGCGCCAATAATCACAACTTCGGTTGGCGAAATTCCGCTGATACCACCCAATATAGAGCCAACACCATTGTTAGCGTTACTTAATAATTCGGCCGCAACTAATATGGATGTTCCTCCTGCTATTTCGCCCATGGCTCTAATAACAGGAAAAATGCCTGCATCATCCGTTATCATATCAAAAGCAAC
>JAYVNT010000536.1:0-2826 GCA_043758285.1 Flavobacterium sp. | reverse complement strand
GGTGCATATCCGAGCTTTGGTTTCGGCGGACGGAATTCTGCCGGGCATTTGTTCTAAACTTCAACTTTTAATTATTAATTTAGCTTCAGTTCCGGGCGGACAGTTGGTCAATTCCCCAACTGCACAAAGCCTCGAACGTTGTGTGTCATGGCGTGACAGATGATAATGACAGCTTCGAAAATTATAACCAGGCGACTTTTAAAAAATGATGTGACTCATCTTGCGAATGCATTTCAGCTTTGCCAACGCTTCTTTGACAAAGGTCTTGACTTTTACACGTTCACTGTTTTACACAAACCTTTAGTGCAGCATCGTATGACCTCACGCACTAGAAAAACTCAACTGTTGACACTGGACTGGACAAACATTTTTTAAAAGCAAAACTGTGCGACAAAAACTTTATTGAGCGGCCGCAAAGCCAACGCACGACAAACTTTTGCTCTTTGTTTTGGCTGGACAAAAAAGTTTTGAGGCGACAGGAATTTGAAGAAACTGCTGTTTGACCTTTTCTTTTGCGGCTTTCATCTGTGCGACGAAAGCCACGAACACACAACATGGGGTTTGGCAAAAAACTGGCTGACAGTTCGCAGCAGCAGCTTTTGTTTGGCTGTTGTGCTTCAGTTCCGGGCTGGACATTATAAATCTGGCGACAGAATAAACAATGAACTTTTATCTATAAATTTGGCAACAGTTCGGGGCTGACGTTTTTCAAATACCAGTTCTTCGCCAAGCCCTGAACGTTGGCAGTAATTTTAGCGAGACCCTAAACGAACAACAGCAAACGATGGAAACGGACAACAGAGCATTACAACAGTGGGACAAATCTGAAATTAGTTACACCAATTATGCTAACTATATTTTAACCAAGACAGACAAATTAAAATTGAATTTTATTGACCTTTTGTATGTTTCAAACTTCAAAGGTGGTTATGCGACAATTAACGAACCAGAAGAATTAATTATAGAAAAGTTAAGCGTTTATGGACAATTATTTAAGGAAATAAATATCAAGTTTGAGAACAAAAAATTAAACAAACTTGACAACATTGAAATTTTGGAACTGACCAATTTCTCTGACAAATTAATAAAACTAACAGACGCAAAAAGTGTGTATAAAATTGACGGATTTAGTGTTTCATTTTTGACTACTTTATTACATTTTTATTTCCCAAATCTTTATCCAATTTTAGACAGACGAGTTTTAAACGGGCTGAAGTTAATAACAGAACAAGACCTTGATACACAAGGACAAGTAAAAAATCTAAAAGACTTTTATCCAAAACTAATTGTAGAATTCGTACAAAAAACTAAACATAAAACAATAAGAGAACTTGACAGAGAATTATTCAAAACAAAATTTAAGAAAGTGCATTATCAAGAAAAAATAGATAAAATATTTGCGAAAGGAAGTTTGTGGAAACATAGAACTTTGAGAACTTTGTTTGACCCCTATTCAAGTGAATACAATGAAACAGCTATGGACAAAAAAGTTGAAATCTTGCAGACAATTATTGACAATAAAATTTGTTTGATAAAGTTAATTCAAGAATATAAAGAATTTTATACCGAAGAAAACAAAATTCACGTTGTTGACATTGCAGACAAAGGACTTGAAATACTAATGAAAAACTTAACGAAATAAAAAAACTACTGCCAACAGGCGGTTTGGCAATATGGCGGGGCGACGAATATATTCTCAACTTTTTGTTCGCTATTCGGCTTTGGTTCCAGCCGACGAATAATGCCGAGCAATAGAATAAACAATGAACTTTTAGTTATAAATTTAGCTTCGGTTACGGGCTAACGATTTCCAAATACCGCCAAATCGCCAAGCCGTACCGTTGGCAGAAATCCTGCGACACACCTAACGAACTTGCAAGTGACGAACAAAATCCGTAGATTTGCATCGTAAACCGGCAGTAAAAATGGGACAATTAATAAATATCGCAGACATAAAAGCATTGTATCCAGACGAATGGGTTTTACTTGGAAATCCAATTATGGACGACAGTAAAATTGACGTTCTTTCGGGCATTCCTTTATTTCACAGCAAGGACAAAAAAGAAGTTTGTTATATCGGCAGGGACAAAACTTCAAACTTTGACAAAATAACTTTGATTTATACAGGTACTTTTAGACCGACCAGAAAAATTACAGGCATTTTTAATCGTATTACAAATGACCTATAAATTTAAGAGAGAACCTGAGAGCGGACTGATACTTGTGAATATTGAAATTGATAACAAGTATGAATTGAAAATGATTTTGGATACAGGTGCGACCAATACAACTATTGATAGTAATGCCTTGTATTTGCTTGGACACGACCTAAAAGACAATATTGGAACTGTGGAAATCGAAACTGCAAACGGAATTATTGAGACCGAAGTTTTTGAAATTGACACATTTGCATCACTTGGTTTGACCAAAGAAAAGTTTCAAATTCAGGTTTACGATTTCTTAGCTCACGGTATTTTTTCAGATTATAACGGACTACTCGGACTTGATTTTTTGGAAGGAACAAAATTCTGCATTGACATAAGAGAAAATACTATAACGCTATCGTGACGAATAGCACTTCTGCCAACAAAAGTATTGCTGCAAGTGGGGCGTGACGGAAGTACAATCAGCAACAATGCAAAGCCAAACTTCAGTTCGGGCTTCACAAACATCGCTGAACTTTTTATTCTTAACTTCAACAAATTAATTTCAACCATCAGCGGTTGTGGGCGGACGGAATTCTTCTATGTTGAGTTTACGCTGCATAGTCTGCTAAAAATATTTTTGATTTTATTTTTTACATGGCAATATGATTTTAGGCTATGC
>JAYVNT010000535.1:0-2833 GCA_043758285.1 Flavobacterium sp. | reverse complement strand
TCCCGCGAAGGCGGGAATCCAGAACCTATTAGTAATTTCGAAAATCAAAATAGATTCCCGCCTTCGCGGGAATGACAAGCATAATAGATAGTCTATTGTTGATAAATTACTGATTACTTTTTCCGAAAGGAACAGCATATTTTAAAGCTAAATTCTATATTTGAAGTAATAGAATTGTAGACAAATGAGAATTGAAACCGATATCAAATTAGGGTTTAAAGACGTAATGATACGTCCAAAACGTTCAACCTTAAACAGCAGAGCCCAAGTGAGTTTGGGACGTGAATTCAAATTTCTTCACAGCACTGTTACTTGGACTGGCGTTCCCATTATGGCTGCCAATATGGATACCGTAGGTACGTTTGAAATGGCTTTGGAACTTGCCAAAGAAAAACTCTTTACGGCTATTCACAAACACTATTCGGTTAACCAATGGAATGATTTTATCAAAGCGGCGCCCAGCGATATTTGCGATTATATCGCGGTTAGCACCGGAACAGGTAAAAATGATTTCAAAAAAATTGCCGATATATTTGAACACAATCCCCAACTCAAGTTTATTTGTATTGATGTTGCCAATGGCTATTCAGAGCACTTTGTTGATTTCTTACGTCAAGCAAGAAAACAATATCCTGACAAAGTAATTATTGCTGGAAATGTAGTTACCGGCGAAATGGTCGAAGAATTACTTCTTGAAGGTGCCGATATTGTCAAAGTAGGCATCGGTCCAGGTTCAGTTTGTACTACGAGAATTAAAACCGGCGTTGGCTATCCTCAACTTTCTGCAATTATTGAATGTGCCGATGCCGCTCACGGACTTGGGGGACACATTATTAGCGATGGTGGTTGTGCCACTCCAGGCGATGTGGCTAAAGCATTTGGTGCCGGTTCCGATTTTGTGATGCTTGGCGGAATGTTGGCTGGTCACACTGAAAGTGGTGGAAAAATGTTAGAAATTAATGGCGAGAAATTCAAACAATTCTACGGAATGAGTTCCGAAACAGCTATGAAAAAACACGTTGGTGGCGTTGCAGAATACCGCGCCAGCGAAGGTAAAACAGTTGAAGTTCCTTTCAAAGGCGATGTGATTGATACCTTGCATGATATTTTAGGCGGAATTCGAAGTACATGTACCTATGTGGGCGCATCCAAACTAAAAGAACTAACCAAACGAACTACATTCATTAGAGTTATCGAGCAAGAAAACCGAGTGTTTACTAAGTAAATAGTATGCAATAAAACTACAAAATTCAAAAAATTTACCACAAATACGCAAATTATTGCATTTGCAACCTCAATATTATAATCGTCTCTTCGAGTGTTTTATGCAGTGTAACGGAATAAAAATGTATCGAGAAGCACTCTTGTAATCTTTAAGTGCAATTTAAAAAAAAACTAAAAAAAACTAAAAAAAAATAGTAAAACAAATAGTCACACAGAAATAATGAAGGGCATACTCCAATTCATTGTAACACTTAGCTATGATTTTCTAAAAAAAAGCGAAGCGTCTTTTAAAAAGCATCATAATCTATTGTCTCTATGTGTTTAAAAAACTAAAATCAAATTACACAACGAGTTAACTTATTTTACTACCAAATCATACTTTTCCAATAATCCCTTCAAACCATCCGTTGCGAAAACTGCTTTCTTCAATTTGTTTTTTTCTGGGTCAATTGTATAATCATAACTCGTGTAAAAATCAGCTTTATTAGCAATCGTGTCAATAAAAACAGCTCTTCGCAAATTGCAATTATCAAAAACAGCTTCCGTCAAATCACTTTTCATAAAATCTACCGAAATCATACTGCAATTGATAAACTGCATTTTCTTTAGTTTCAAGGCATAGAATTTAGCATAATCCAACAAACAATCCTTAAAATTGAATTCATAAATCACTTGATCCGTCATGGCAAAGTTGACGTTGGTAAAATTGCATCCTGTAAACTGCACGCCACGCAAGGAAACATAATTGATTTTGGTATCGTTAAAATTGCAATCAAAGAAATTACAATCTACAAAATAGACACTCTGAAAAGTGCATTGGGTAAAGTCGCAACCATAAAAAGTACAGTTTTCATACTCTTTGTATTTGATGTCAGCTTCTTCAAAATTGAGGTCTTTAAACTCTTGATCCAATAGATAATCCGTACTCATAAGTTGATTTTAAAAGCGTAAAACTACATATTTCCAGTTATACTTTAACTAAAAATTAGCAATCGTTTTAGTCTAATTACTATTTAAAATAGTATTTTTATGTGCTATGGAAAAGAACAGAAAAAAAGGATTTGTCTTCAAGAAATACGAAGCGCCATTTCAATCGCCATTTGATAAATTATTTGAAATTTTCAAGGAATTAATCACGCATACATCTGGCGATTTTGACGAAGCTATTGATTGGTTACGGCAGTTGGATGTGGAATACAAATTAACAGATGATACCTATACTGTCGATGATTTTATCGAAGATTTAAAGAAAAAAGGATACATCCGAGAGGAACTAAAAGAAGATGGCACTTCAGGAACTGGAATTACTGCCAAAACCGAAAGAGCTATTCGACAGCAAGCGTTAGACCAGATTTTCGGTAATCTAAAACGCTCTGGAACAGGAAATCACAAAACGAAATATTCTGGTAGTGGCGATGAACAAACGGGAGAATTCCGTGATTATCATTTTGGTGATGGGCTTGAAAGTATTTCTCTGACCGAAAGTCTTCGCAATGCCCAAATCAATAACGGAGTAGAAGAGTTTCTATTGACAGAAAATGATTTGGTTGTTGAAGAGTCAAAATTCAAAGCCCAAATGAGCACGGTGTTGATGATTGACATCAGTCAC
>JAYVNT010000534.1:0-2840 GCA_043758285.1 Flavobacterium sp. | reverse complement strand
TTGTTCCAATTGTTAAACCGTATGCTACAGTCGCATAGCTCAAAGTACCTGGAGCATTGCCATAGAAAATAGGCGAACCAGAACTTGGACATGAACTTGCTGGATAGACTTCAAAAGAAATCCCTGCTTTACTAATACTATACGTAAACGAAACTGTCAGTTGCGTACAAGTTGCTGTGAAAGAATACCAAATATCCGGAGTTGTTGTTTTATTTGTAAAAGTTGCGCCAGTTGTAGCCGTTGCACCAGATAATGTTCCACTGATTGCCGTAGCTCCCATAGCCAAAGCTGTTGCATTTGAACAATTATCGTTCGCTGGTGCTGAAAAATAATCCATACCTATGCTCTTTTGTGGAAAAGCAAACGCAACAATGTATAAAATGGAAATTATTGCAGCACCTCGTGTTTGAAGACGAATTTTAGCAAGTTTATTATTTTTCATTCTAAAAAGCGCGAGCATTTTTGCGTTTGTTTTGGTGAATTGATATTAAACTAAAGATAAGTAAAAATATTTATTTCATTTGATATTAGAAAAATATTTCATTATTTTTTTTATAAAAAACCAGATTTTTTGTGTTGATAGATAATTCACACCAAAAAACGATGGTATTCATCAATTTTTACTGAGATTTAAGAGAAATTTATTTCAAAATATTGAAATCCTAATCTACATTTAATCAAGCTGGGAAGGAAGAATTTGCGATTTCTTAGACATGTTTGTGCGTGTATCAGCGAAGTTTGAAGGAAATTTTATTTTCAAACTCAGTAAGAAATATTTAAGTTTGTATCGGAATCTGTAAAAATTAAAAAAACATGAGAGAAATAACGATTGGAGTTCACGAAACCGATTACTAGCTATTAATAACTGCATTACAAAAATTCTATTTGAATAAAAAACGGGATCTAACCCTCCAAAGTGTAAAAAATTTAATAATAAGCATTTTAGTAAAAGTAATGACGAAATCTAAAACAAAAAAGCCCCTTCGCAAATTGTACGAAGGGGCTTTTTTGTTAAAAACTAACTATGTTATGATCTTTGAGTAGTTTGAAATTTTAACATCTCCTTAGTTTGTTCATGTTGCTGATTAGAGTTTTTTACTAAATTCACCTCTCCCTGTGGTAAATCTTTAAACCATACATTAACCAATTTACTTTTTGGAAATAAAATAACCCACGCCGTGAGTATTATAATTTTGAAGTCAGTAGCAAAAGATTTATGCGCTTGATACCACATTTCTAATTCGCCTTTATAGGGTGCGATGTGTTGCTTGTAAAAATCTTGTGGAGAAAGATTGGAACGAGAAATCATGTCTTCTTCATCTCTGAAAAAAATAGAACCAATTCCTGTGATACCTGGCTTAGAATCGTACACATGGGTTTTTACAAAATCTGAATAAACATTAAAGCCGCTATCCACCAGCGGTCTCGGACCAACAATACTCATATTGCCGATTAAGACATTGAGAATTTGAGGTAACTCATTAATTTTTGTCTTTCTCAAAAATTTACCCATTGGTAAAAGTCGTGGGTCGTTTTTAACGGTTATTTCACCCGTTCCGATTTCAGGACTATTTTGTAACATGGTTGCAAACTTCCACATCTGAAAATACTTTCGTTTGTAACCAATGCGTTGCTGAAAATAAAAAATGTGACCTTCACCAGTGAATTTTAATCCAATTATGACTGGAATTAAAATAGGGGAAAGAATGATAAGAACAACAGCTGATAAAAAAATATCGCAAAAGCGTTTAACGAATCGGTACATATTACATTTTTTGGTCCAAATATTTACCTGTTTCAGAATGTTCAAAGTTTGGTATGTATTGACATAATAATGAAACAATGTCACTTTTTTGAATAGTATCCTTTGCTAATAAAAATTGCAGTTGATTAAAAAATGGACTCAGCACTTCTTGCAAAGGAAGTTCCAAGTTTTTCACCACACCCAAACCATTAAAACGCATTTCGTCTTTTGTTTCACTCGATACATAAAATTCTTCAAACGATTTTTCTCCTGTGGTATCAGAGTTAAAAAAATAGACAGGGTAATTTATTAAGCCGCCTTGTTTGGCGGCGAAAACCAATGCTTTTTTCTTTGCTTCTTCCTCCGATTCACATTCATCAGGCTCTAAACCCAACGCATTCAAAAATCTTGATGCAATAGTGGCAAAATCAAGCATATCTTCTTCTCGCAATTTCGGATAAAAAATATCACCTGTTTCACCTAATATACATGCCAATAGACAAATTTGCCCAGATTCTTCGGGCGAAACAAAATAACGTTTTACATCTAAAGGCGCTGAAAGCGGTTGATTTTTGCTCAAGCGTTCTTGAAAACCTTGCAATAAGCTACCGTTCGAAAACGCTACATTAGCAAAACGCGCCGTTGATACTTTAAATTGTTTCCCATACGATAAAATTATCTGTTCCATCAATTTTTTACTTGCTCCCATTATATTGACTGGATTTGCCGCTTTATCGGTCGAAACACAAAAAAAGTGTTTTGGTGGAATTTCTAATAATAAATCTAAAAGTTTTTTCGCTTTTACAACATTATTATCAATCATCGCTTCAATTGAAAAAATATCTTTTTCACTTCTGACATGTTTATGTGCAGCAAAATTGGCGACTATATCAAAACCTCCTTCGTGAATGAACATTTTTTTGAAAACCGTATCGCCAAAATTCATTGGGTACGTTTTAAAGTTCTCTGGAATATTATAATCCTCCGAGCTTCTTAAATCTCGAACTAGTTCCGTTAAACCATTTTCATTAATATCTACGACGAATAATTTAGATGGTTTGAATTTTAAAAGTGCTTTAATATAATTTGAACCAAT
>JAYVNT010000533.1:0-2841 GCA_043758285.1 Flavobacterium sp. | reverse complement strand
TGCGGTTCCAGGCTGACGGAATACTAATTCCCCACCTTCGCCAAGCCCTGTTCGTTAGCACCAATTATAAAAAAATACAACGACAATGTTTAATAAATTATTCGGTAAAAAAGAAACTACTAAGAAGGACACTGTTCTTGAATTTAAAGACGGTTCAGAAATGGACTTCGATATTTTTTGGTTACAACGAGAATTGGAATTTCAACACCAGAATGACAAAGTTCAATTCAGGACAAATGAAAATCATTCTCTCAAATTTGGCGAATTGATTAATTCTCTTTTTGACATTAGAAAAGAAGAACTATCTGTTTTGAGTATAAATGATGGCACTTTAAAAGTAATTGAAGGCGAAAATGAAATTTGGGATTATGAGTTTTTAAGTCACTACAAAAGAAATGAAAAAGGTAAATATTCCTATTTTAGAGAAGGGTGCAGCAAATTAACAAATCAAATTGTTCTAACATTAGCATATAGAACATATGAAAAAGGGAAAACAGATAATGATAAGTCCGTTAGCAAAAAAGATGCAATGTTGATTATTCATATGCAATATCCTGATGGTGCTAAAGACCAAGTTGTTTATATTCAAACAACATTTTGTATACCGACAATAAGATTTGAGAGAAGTAAGAATGGTATAAATCCAAAACCAATTAATTTGTCTTTGCTTATTGCATATGATTACAAACCTGCAAATGAAACTACAGAAGAGTTTTACAGAGTTTTTAACTCCGCCAAGGAAAAAGTAAATTCAGACAAAACAAACGAATTAGACTATATAGAAAGTGAATTATTAGAAGTTCTATATCATCCACAAGCTGCCAAGGAATTCTATTTTGGTAAAAAGGCAATGACAGAAAATAGGTTTTGGGATGCAATTGCATATTTTGACAACGCATTTAAATCCTTACAACAAAAATGGTGGAAAGAGCATTTATCTGATGAAGAATTCCAAACATTTATTGAGTGTTCTTTTTTAATTGGATATTGTTACTATGAAATTGGCTTATTTGACAAGTCATACAAGTATTTAGAATTTTCTGCAAGAAATGCTGACAGTGGCTACAAATACCAATCCGAATACATTAATTGTCTTGTTGCTCTTCACGACATTAGCTCTTTAATGGTTATTGACAACAATTTAGAGAAATTAACGAATAAACCACAAGAAGATAAAAACGACATGGACTATGAGTTTTATATGTTTTTACAAAGAAGAAAAGCCTATTGTTTAATCGAACTTGAACAATACGAACAGGCAAAAACTTATCTTAAAAATATTTTGGAAAACGAGCCTGACAATAAATTCGCAAATCAAGAAATGGAATATATTAACGAGATGAAAAACAAATAACTGGTGCTAACAGCGGTTTGGCAAAAGTAGCGGTTCAGTGCTCCGCAGACGGTTTTGTGGTTAATCAAAGTTTGGTTCTCCGCATCAACATTTGTAGTGAAAATCGCCACCTTCGCCAAGCCGCAAACCGTTGGTGGCAAGGCAAACAAACAGAATCCCAAAAATAAAAAAATGATTTGGACAATAGCAATTATAATTATCGGAGTTATGTTATTTCGATTTTTCGCAGACCTTAGTAAAGATGATGATGACTTACAGGGAGGTACTTTATCAGAAAAATTTAATGTCATAGTAAATATGATAAATAAAGCCGCTTTTAACGGAAATGGAGAAGTTACACCCCTTGACAAAAGAGAGTTTAACCTTTACGAAGAAGGACAAAATCAAATAATCAAATTCCATTACAGCACTGGACATTTAACTATTACTTGGAAATACAAATATTTTCAAAAAGAAATAGTACATGAAAGACAATTTAGTAATCTTAGAAATTTAAGTTTATTTGAACAACAAAGAATAGGTGAACATATTATTAAAGAAATGGAGATAGTAGTTCAACAACATAAAAAAAATGTAATCGGTTAAATTTAATCAAAAAATAAACAAACCTTTTTTTAAAATATGGCAACTTTCTTACTTATTATTTCAGCAATTTTATTCATTGCGACATTTGGTATTCATATGATGATTGACAGTGAAAATCAATTGGACAAGCCTATGTACACAAAAGACCCTTTAATGTCCGCAATACCATGGATTAGTGGTTTTATTTTGCCAGTAATACCATTTTCCATAATAACGGATTTTCATTGGCTTGCAATTTTTATTGTAAATCTTGCTATAGTTTTTTTAATTGGTCCAGCATTGACAAAAGGAATACTTGTTCGGTTTGCAACTGGAAAAGGTTTGGGCAGAGATATGTTTCAATCTTTCATTGGTGGGATAATTGCATTAGTAATTGGACTAATAGCAAAATAAAAAAGTCCACAGCCAACAAACTCAACAAATAACAACTTAACAATAATGTAATGAGCTTATTTTCTAAATTATTCGGCACAGAGAATAAAAATATAACTACTGAGAGTTTTATAGAGCAAAAGTTTGAAACTGCTGTAAGAGAAGCATTTAAAAATAACCCTATGAAAGGAACAGTTATGGAAGGATTACCAATAATGGGTGCTATTGCTGATACCACTACAAGTTTAAAAAATGACCTTAAAGCAAATAAAATAAATCATAGTTTATCAATTAAAGAAATAGATGAATTAGTTGATAAGATTCAAACACGAATTTGGGATAAATACTTGAAATAATAGACGGCTTTCTAAGGCTTCAATTCGTAAATTAGCAGTAAAATGCCCTGCCACCAACATTAGGTTTGGCGTTATTTGGGGGGCTTGACGTTGTAACTTCATCATCAGCAACATGGCATCTTCAGTTCGGGCTTGACGTTTTTCAATTTAGCTTTTTGTTGTTATCTTGGGGAG
>JAYVNT010000532.1:0-8878 GCA_043758285.1 Flavobacterium sp. | reverse complement strand
TCCGTGTTCATTTAAAGATTTACTGAATTATTTAGAAAAGCATTCGACAGATAGTGAAGAGAATTATGTCATTTCCAAACGTACTTTTGAACGTGATGTACAGGAGATAGGAGAAATTTATAATATTGATATTGAATATTCTCGTTCACAAAACGTGTATCAAATCATTGATGATGCAAATGAAGGAAAAACGGATCGATTAATAGAATCGTTTCAAATATTCAATGCTTTGAATGTCTCGGATTCACTTTCAAATCACATTATTATCGAAAAAAGGAAGTCTTTGGGTACTGATAATATGCACGCTTTGTTACACGCAATAAAAAATCAATTTGTAATTGAGTTTACCCACGAGAAATTTTGGAAAACGAATAACGAAATAAAGATTCGTTCCGTATATCCTTTGGCTTTGAAAGAGGCTAGAAATCGTTGGTACTTGGTGGCGAAAGATCCAAAGGATAATGTTTTTAAAACCTTTGGATTAGAAAGGATTACGGATTTAAATATAATTCGTAAAAAATATGAATATCCAAATGATTTTAATCCAGAAGAAAAATTTAAATATTCTTTTGGTATAATTACTAATGAAATCAAACCTAAAAAAATTAAACTTTGGCTTTCACATGATCAAGCTAATTACATAAAGACCCTGCCTTTACACCATTCTCAAAAAATAGTTTTAGAGAATGATAAAGAATGTGTCATAGAATTATACATGAGTCCAACGTATGATTTTATTATGGAGCTTTTGTCCATGGGTTCAGAAGCAGTTATTTTGGAACCAGAGTCTCTTAAAAATGAAATTATTACTATACTCCAAAAAAGTTTAAATAATTATAAATCTTTTAAGATTTAAATCACATCTTCAGATAAAAATCCTTCGTTAAGGAAATATAGTCTTCGGTGTATTGATGGCGCGCGGTTTCAATAATGAGTTCATCAATGGAAGTTTCTTTTTTAGTTCTGGAAAAAGCTAACAAACTTCGTTTGATTTCGGTGGATGGCGTTCCTTTTACACGGGTAATTTTAAAAGGGAATAATTCAAAATCTTTGGCTAAAGCCAAAAAGTTTTCTTCTTCTTTATAAGGAATAATTACGACAAAAATTCCGTTTTCCGAAAGCAATAAATTCGCTGCTTCAACCAAATCTTCAAAAGGCATCGCATCAGCAAATCGTGCTAAATCGCGTTGTTCGTCTTCGGTTTTATAATCTTCGGTATAAAAAGGCGGATTGGAAATGATGATATCGTATTCGTCTTCGGGTTCATCCATAAATTCGTCTAAACCTGCATGAAAACAGAATAATCTGTCGCTCCAAGGTGACCCTTCAAAATTGTCGACGCACTGTTCGTAGGCATCTTCATCAATTTCAATAGCGTCAATTTGTTCAGCAGTTGTTCTTTGCGCAAGCATTAATGACAAAACACCAGTTCCAGCACCAATATCTAAAATTGAAAAAGGATTATTCTCAATAGGACACCATGCACCAAGCAAAACACTGTCAGTGCCAATTTTCATAGCGCATTTGTCTTGTTCAACGGAGAATTTTTTAAATTGAAACATTTGAATTGATAATTGATAATTGACAATTGATAATGAAAGTGGTCAATGAAATTAGATTTCCTAGCCCTGATGGAAGTGGCATCCTTTTGTGGAATGAAATGGAGCAAAAGATATAACGGACAGCAGGAAAAAGCTTCTAAATAATTATCAATTGTTAACTATCAATTATTAACTATCAATTGTCAACTATCAATTGTTAACTATCAATTGTCAATTATAAATACATCTCTACGAGTCCTTCTGGCAAATCCATGCTGACTTTCTTATTTGCTCTATCAATTTTCACTAAAAATTGATCAATCATCGGAACTAGAATTTCTACATTTCCGTTTAAAACTTCAAACAACGGTTGAGCGGAAGTATCATTTATAGACACAATTTTTCCGAAAATACCCAATCGTTTGTCTTCGATTTCAAATCCAATAACTTCATGAAAATAAAATTTATTGCCGGAGAGTTTTGGCAACATCGTAAGTGGAAGATAAACTTCACAATTAAGAATACTGTCGGCTTCTTCTTCGGAATCAACATCTTCAAATTGTACTCGAAGAAAATCATTTTTGTGTAGCGAACTATTTTGAATAAAAAATGGAACCAGATTTTTGTTGAATTCAACAAATACTGATTCCATATTTTCATATAATTCGGGTTCGTCTGTATCTAAATAGATGAGAACTTCCCCTTTGAAACTAAATTTTTTAGCGATTTTGCCTAAATAGAAACAATCTTCTTTACGCATTATCGGACAACAGATTAAGCTTCTTTTTCTTCACTTGTGTCTTCAGCAGATGGAGTTTCTTCTGCAGCAGGTGCTTCTTCTTCTGTTGCAACTTCGGCAACTTCTTCAGCAACAACTTCTGGAGTTTCTTCTACAACAACTTCAGCAGCAGGAGTTTCCTCAACGGCTACTTCAGTTACAGCTTCTGGAGCTTCATCAGCGATAGCTTCAGTTTGCTCCGCTAGTTCGCTTACGCTCGTGTCTTCAACTGCAACTTCTTCTGGAGCTTCTTCTACTACTTTTGCAGCTTCAACAGCGGCAGCAGCACGTTTGTCATTAGCAACTTTTTCAGCTTTTAATGCTTTAACTTTAGCAGCTTCTTGTGCTTTTGATAAACCTTCTTTTTTAGAATCAACTTTTCCAGCTTTTTCTTCCAACCATGTAGCCAATTTAGCATCAGCTTGCTCTTGTGTCAAAGCACCTTTGCGAACGCCACCATCAAGGTGATGTTTCATCAAAGCTCCTTTATAAGAAAGGATTGCTCTTGCAGTATCAGTTGGTTGTGCGCCATTGTGTAACCATTGAACCGCTTGGTCAAGGTTTAAATCAATAGTTGCGGGATTGGTGTTTGGATTGTAAGTTCCTAATTTTTCAAGGTATCTACCATCTCTTTTTGAACGAGCATCAGCTGCTACGATCCAGTAAAAAGGCTTTTGTTTTTTACCGTGTCTTTGTAATCTAATTTTTACTGACATAATCTTTTTGATTAATTTGAGGTACTCGACCTCGATTATTTTAAGGGTGCAAATATAGTTTTTTTTTATAATTAAACTAATTCAATCAAACGTTTTTATTGTAACTGCATGTAGAATCTCACTTTAACATTTATTTTTTTTAAATTTAATTGACTTTATATATTAAAAAGTTATTTTTGTAAATAAATATCAATCAAACAAATGAAAAGATTTTTGCCTTTATTAATAACTTTTGTAGCTTTTTCTTCTTGCCAAGAAGATTTAAAATCTAACAATCCTGGATTTCAAGGTCAGTTAAATGATGTTTTTTGGAGAGCTAATGATGTAAGAGGTTATGTTTCTGAAAATGGTAATTTAAGAATTGAAGCACTTGCGGATTATGAAACTGTTACTTTAAATACAAGTAGTACGAATGTTGGAACATATGTTTTAGGGACTACAAATGTGAATAATTTGGCAAGCTATTCTTCTAATTTCAGTGGTGTTAATCAAGAATATGGTACAATTGCATTAACGGGACCTGTATCCAGTGTGGCTATAATTTCTGGAGGAACAGGTTATGTTTCGGATTGTAATCTCCCGGCTGGTCAAACCACCTATACTTGCAGTAGCTCACATGAGACAACCTCATCATCTGGCGGAGGATCTGGATTAAAAGTTGCTTTGGTTGCAAGCGCAGGCGTAGTAACTTCAATAATAAGAGTAACATCAGAAGGAAATGGTTATTCGCCTGGAGATATAGTTACAGTAGCACTCGGTGGAGTAAATTGTAAATTAAAAATACTAAACACACAAAACAGTAATGGAGAAATAAAAATAACGAACTATGATAGTGTAAATGGTACGGTCACCGGTACGTTTAAATTCAATGCTGCTAGAACCAACGGCAGTACTTTTGGTAGTCCAATTTTGAATTTTCAATATGGAGAGTTTTATAAAGTACCAATTTATCCCTCAATATAATTTTAAAAATAGAGCATAACTTAAACCATCTTCGGATGGTTTTTTTGTTAAATTAATAATAAAGTGCAAACTTATAGCGGTTTACATTTTATTTAAATTATCTTTGTATTCGAATTTTAAATAAATGTTATGAATATTTTTGTTGGAAGTCTTCCGTTCAGTATTGACGAAGCAGATTTAAGAGAGTCTTTTGAGGCTTATGGTACGGTTAGCTCCGTAAAAATTATTACTGATAAATTTACTGGAAGAAGTAAAGGTTTCGGTTTTGTAGAAATGGAAAATGACACTGAAGCTGAAAAAGCTATTCAAGAATTAAATGGTGCATCAGTTGATGGTCGTACTATAGTGGTTAACAAATCAGAGCCAAAACCAGAAGGAGAAAGAAGAACTTTTAACAACAACCGTTCAGGCGGTGGTGGTGGAGGTTACAATGGTGGTGGAAACTCTCGTGGTGGTGGTGGTGGAAGCTACAATGATAGAAATAGCGGTGGTGGAGACAGAGGAAGATACTAGTCTACATTCTATACAAGTATTTAAAAACCATCTCAATTGAGATGGTTTTTTGTTTTTAAACATAAAAACTCCCCGGAAGTTTTGCTATCGGGGAGTTACATTTTTAATCTTAAAGATAACCTTAAATGGTTGTTTTTTTTGCTTTAGCGTTTTTACGCTCACTTTTTTTAACACCACCTGCCATTTCGTACTCTGAACTGTTTTTGCCATATTTGGTGGCAACACCAGTAAGTACACGTTCGTTCCAATCTTTTTTATCGAAAATCTATACTTTTTGCTAGTTTTTGGACTATTATGGACTAAATTTAGTCCATAATGGTCTGTCTTAGTACAATAATGGTCTATTTTAGTACAATGATGGACTAAATTTAGTCCATTATGGTCTATTTTAGTGCAATGATGGTCTATTTTAGTACAATTATGGTCTATTTTAGTCCATAATGGTCTTTTTTAGTACAATGATGGACTAAACACCCCTCCCATTTTATAACAACTATGTTTGTTGATTGGGTTTGCGGAGCGTGAGAATGTGATGGCTTTAGAGCGTGGAGGTGGCTGAAGCTACAATGATAGAAACAGTGAGGGTGGAGACAGAGGTAGATACTAGCAAACATTCTAAAACAAACATTTTGAAAACCATCTCGATTGAGGTGGTTTTTTGTTGATAAGTAAAATTGATTTTTAGCACTCTAAAATGTATTTTTGTTTCAATTCATAAAAGCACTTTGGGCTATTGCCTTTTCCCTAATTACTATATAATAGATGTACTTAATTTTTGACACAGAAACTACAGGTTTGCCAAGAAATTGGTCGGCACCAATAACCGATACTAATAATTGGCCACGATGTGTTCAAATTGCCTGGCAGTTACACGATGAGTTAGGAAATCTTATCGAACATCAGGATTATTTAGTAAAACCAGAAGGATTCAATGTTCCTTTTGATGCTGAAAGAATTCATGGAATTTCTACTGAATTGGCACAAGAACAAGGAATTTCTCTTCAAGAAGTTTTAGAACAATTCAATATCGCTTTATCCAAAGCCAAATTTATTGTTGGTCAAAATTTAGGTTTCGATATTAATATTTTGGGTTGCGAATTTCACAGGATGGGAATGCAATCGCCAATGGGTTCGATGCCTGTATTGGACACTTGTACTGAAGTTACCGCATCACTTTTAAAATTACCAGGCGGTCGAGGTGGAAAATTCAAATTACCAACTTTAACCGAGTTACATAACTATCTTTTTGGCGTGCCATTTTCTGAAGCACACAATGCTACTGCCGACGTGGAAGCTACAACGCGCTGTTTTTTAGAATTAATAAACCGGCAGGTTTTTACCAAAGAAGAATTAGATGTTCCAGCGGATTATTTCAAGAGATTTAAAGAAAACAATCCAACAGAAATTCAGCTTATCGGATTGAAGCATATCAATTTGAAACAAGCTTCGGAAAAAATTAGAAAACAATTTCAAAAGGAAGAAGAAGTTGCGACTCCAACATATCAAGAGAAAGAAGTTCAACACAATTTAGCCGATGTTGATTTCGTTCATTTGCACAATCACACCCAGTTTTCGGTGTTACAATCCACCATTAGTGTAGCCGATTTAGTGAAAGCAGCTGTTGATAATAAAATGCCAGCTGTTGCGATGACTGATCATGCTAACTTAATGGGAGCTTTTCATTTTGTGCGCGATATTTTATATCATAATAAATCGGCGCAAGCCAAAAATAAACAAGCCGAAGAAGCAGGAGAAACTCCAACGGAAACTATTATCAAGCCGATTGTAGGTTGCGAATTTTACGTTTGTGATGATTTAAAAGATAAGTCTCGAAAAGACAATGGTTACCAAATTGTCTTTTTAGCCAAAACCAAAAAAGGATATCATAATCTTGCCAAATTATCTTCAATTGCATACACCGAAGGATTTTATTATGTGCCAAGAATTGACAGAAAAACAATCCAGCAATACAAAGAAGATATTATTATTTTGTCTGGAAATTTATATGGCGAAATCCCAAGTAAAATTTTAAATATTGGTGAAAACCAAGCTGAAGAAGCGCTACTTTGGTGGAAACAAGAATTTGGCGATGATTTCTATCTAGAATTAATGCGTCACAATCAAGAAGATGAAAATCGCGTGAATAATACTTTGATTGCATTAGGGAAAGAGCATCAAGTAAAAATAGTTGCCACGAATAATGTTTCCTATATCAATAAAGAAGACGCGAATGCACATGATATTTTGTTGTGTGTTCGCGATGGCGAAAAACAAGCTACGCCAATTGGTCGTGGTCGTGGCTATCGTTTCGGGTTGAACAATCAGGAATATTATTTTAAGATGGCTGATGCCATGAAAAAACTTTTTTACGACTTGCCCGAAGCCATTATCAATACAGAAGAAATTGTCAGCAAAATTGAAATTTATGATTTGGCTCGAGAAGTTTTGTTGCCAAAATTTGACATTCCTTCTGAATTTATAAATCCAGAAGATGAAGCGGATAAAGGTAAACGAGGGGAAAACGCTTTTCTCAAACATTTGACTTTTGAAGGTGCCAAAAGAAGGTATACAGAGATCACTCCAGAAATTCAGGAAAGAATAGATTTTGAATTGCTAACCATTGAAAATTCGGGTTATCCGGGTTATTTTTTAATTGTTCAGGATTTCATTGCCGAAGCTCGGAAAATGGAAGTTTCTGTTGGTCCAGGTCGAGGTTCTGCTGCAGGTTCTGTTGTGGCATATTGTCTCGGAATTACGAATATCAATCCGCTTTTATACAATCTGCTTTTTGAGCGTTTCCTTAATCCAGACAGGGTTTCACTTCCCGATATTGATATTGATTTTGATGACGAAGGACGAAGCAAAGTGATGGATTATGTAATCCAGAAATATGGTTCCAAGCAGGTTGCTCAAATTATTACCTATGGAACAATGGCCACCAAATCGAGTATTCGTGATACGGCTAGAGTTATGGATTTGCCTCTTTTTGAAGCCGATAAAGTAGCCAAATTAATTCCCAGTTTAATGCCGTCCAAATGGAATTTAGCCCGACTTTTATCCGAGGACGAAGCGCTAATTAAAAAAACATTACGCCCAGAAGAATTTGAAAGAGTGAAAGAATTGATTGCGCTTTCTAAAGAAGGAAATTTATGTTCCGATACGATAAACCAAGCAAAATTTCTGGAGGGAAATCTCAGAAACACTGGAATTCACGCTTGTGGCGTAATCATTACGCCAAGTGATATTACCAATTTTGTTCCTGTTGCAACTGCTAAAGATTCTGAGTTATACGTTACACAATTTGACAACTCAGTCGTTGAAAGTGCCGGATTATTGAAGATGGATTTCTTGGGTTTGAAAACCCTAACACTGATAAAAGACACAGTAAAACTAGTAAAATATAGAACCGGAATAGACCTAAATCCAGACGAATTTCCTATTGATGATTTGAAGACATTTGAACTTTTTCAGCGAGGTGAAACCGTTGGGATTTTTCAGTATGAAAGTGCTGGAATGCAGAAATATTTAAAGGAATTAAAGCCAACTGTTTTTGGCGATTTGATTGCCATGAATGCCCTGTATCGCCCAGGACCAATTGCTTACATTCCAAGTTTTATTAAAAGAAAAAACGGAGAGGAAGAAATCACCTACGATATAGAAGCATGTGAAGAACTGCTTAAAGAAACCTACGGAATTACCGTTTACCAGGAACAGGTAATGCTTTTATCTCAAAAACTAGCCGATTTCTCCAAAGGTGATGCCGATGTTTTGCGTAAAGCGATGGGAAAAAAGCAGAAAGATGTTTTGGATAAAATGAAACCAAAATTTATTTCACAAGCGGAAGCCAAAGGCCATTCAGCTGAAAAACTTGAAAAAATCTGGAAAGACTGGGAAGCTTTTGCCGAATATGCTTTCAACAAATCACACTCCACTTGCTATGCTTGGATTGCCTATCAAACAGCATATTTGAAAGCTAATTATCCGGCGGAATATATGGCGGCGGTTTTGTCCAATAACATGAGCGATATTAAACAAATTTCATTCTTTATGGAAGAATGTAAGCGAATGGGATTAGAAGTGCTTGGACCAGATGTGAACGAATCGTTTTATAAATTTACGGTAAACGATAATTATGCCGTTCGTTTCGGAATTGGTGCAGTTAAGGGTGTTGGCGCCAATGCTGTAGATACTATTGTTCAAAATAGAAAAGACGAACCGTATAAATCAATATTCGATTTAGCCAAGAAAATAGATTTGCGTGCGGCTAATAAAAAGGCATTTGAAAGTCTGGCTTTAGCTGGCGGATTTGATTGTTTTCAAAACACACATCGCGCTCAATATTTCCATATCGAAGGCGAAGGAATTAC
>JAYVNT010000531.1:0-24948 GCA_043758285.1 Flavobacterium sp. | reverse complement strand
ACGAATTAGTCAAAGAGTTTATCAAATAAAATGAAAATCGGTTTATATTTCGGCACGTTTAATCCCATTCACATTGGGCACATGATTATCGCTAATCATATGGCTGAACATTCCGATTTGGATCAGATTTGGGTGGTCGTTACACCGCATAATCCGCACAAACAAAAAACTACTTTGCTCGATGATTATCAACGTTTGCATATGGTAACATTGGCAACCGAAGATTTTACTAAAATCAAACCATCGGATATTGAATTCAAATTACCACAGCCAAATTATACTGTAAATACATTGGCACATCTTGGCGAAAAATATCCACAGCATGAGTTTGCTTTAATTATGGGCGAAGACAATCTGAACTCATTGCACAAATGGAAAAACTATGAAGTGATTTTAGATAATCATCATATTTATGTGTATCCAAGACTTAACTCAGGCGAAATTGATGAGCAATTTGTAAATCATGATAAAATTCATCGTGTTGGCGCTCCGGTAATTGAGCTTTCCTCCACTTTCATTCGCGAAAGCATCAAAAGTAAAAAGAATGTTTCGCCAATGCTGCCTCAGAAAGTTTGGGAATATATTGATAGTGGTATTTTTTATAAATAATACCTCCGAGGTTTTAAATAACAGCTTTTAGGTATTAATTATATGCTTTTAGCCATTAAATAGCACCTAAAAGGTATTAAATAGTAGCTATTAGGTATTAGTTAGATGCTTTTAGGTATTAAATAGAACCAAAAAGGTATTAAATAGATGCTTTTAGGTATTAATTAATACCTCGGAGGTATTAATTATAATTTTTTACTTGAAAGAAAAACCACTATTCTTTCAAAAATTTAACTGTTTTTGTTGAATTTCCAATGGTTGTCTGAACCAAATACCATCCATTTACAAAACTTGAAACATTTATTTTTTCTTCAGAAGAAAGGTTTGATTTCGATAGTATTTTTTGCCCAAGAAGATTAGATATTTTAATTTCTGAAATATTTTCAGCTGCCGAAATGGTTAAAATATCGATTACTGGATTTGGATAAATCCGCAGGTTAGGTGAATTGAAATTAGACAATCCAAGTTCAGCATCAACTCTAATGTTTACCAAAAAAGAACTCGCACCATCAATATTGGAAGCTGTAACGGTATAATCTGTTGCCGGAGAAATTGTATTTGGCGTTCCGCTGATTGAACCTGTTGAGTTATCAAAGTATAAACCCGCAGGCAAAGTAGGCGAAATAGTATAACCGTAACTCTTTATTTTTCGAATTTTATTATTGCCATAATCGCAAACATAAACATTGTAAGAAGCATCTACAGCAACGCCAGTTGGATAATTAAATTGTGCGGCTGTCGAAATGCCGTTAGTTGTTCCAAGAGTTCCATCGCCAGCGTATGTAGAAACTATCCCATCAGTAGTAATCTTTCTTATTTTGTGGTTTTCTTCATCGGTTATAAATAAATTATTAGCCATGTCAACTGCTACAATGGCGGGATAATAAAAACTTGCGGCAGTTCCAATTCCATCAGCAGCACCAATCGCACCACTTCCAGCAACGGTTGTAACATTGCCAAAAGTGTCTATTTTTCGAATTTTATTATTATAATAATCGGCCACAAAAACATTTCCAAAACTGTCTACACAAACCCCAGTAGCCCCGTTGAATTGTGCCGTAGTTACATCTCCTTCTGCTGCGCCAGCAACTCCGGTTCCGGCAAAAGTAGAAACTGTTCCATCGGGCGCAATTTTCCTAATTTTATTGTTTCCATAATCGGCGACATATAAATTATCAGCGGCATCAACCGCCATTCCCGCCGGATAATAAAAACTGGCTAAAATACCAACACCATTGGCTGAACCAATAGTTCCATTTCCAGCAAAAGTAGAAACGGTTCCATCTGGAGTAATTTTTCTAATTTTATGATTGCTTTGGTCGGATATAAAAAGATTGTTTTGGGAGTCAAAAACAGCACCGTCAGGATATTTGAAACTTGCCGCAGTTCCAATTCCATCGGTTGAACCTATTGAACCTGAACCAGCAAAAGTAGTTGCATCTCCAGCAGGAGTAATCTTTCTAATTTTATGATTACTTCTATCAACCACAAAAACATTTCCGAAATTATCAATAGTAACAACTGTTGGCAGATTAAAACTTGCTCCAATACCATTTGCATCAACAGCACCAACACTTCCAGAACCAGCAAAGGTAGAAACCAAGGTTTGTGCGATTATAGTTCCGCCAGTGTTATTTGGTGTTATGTTGGTTATAGCTTGATTTACATTGAAAATATTTGGCGTAGTATAACTAATATTAGGAGCTTGTGAATGAACAAGATTTGCGGCAATTAATAAACAAGCAATAATTTTTTTCATGGGTTTTGATAGTTTATTTTATTGCAAATGTAATTTAAAAAGCAGAACCGATTGATTTATAACTATTAATAGATTTTGTGCTGCAAAAAAATAATTAGTTCGTTTAAAAATCAGTATTTTTGATTTATATAAATGTTTGTTTTCATGAATAAATCTCCAAAATTTGCAGTAATCGGTGGCGGAAGTTGGGCTACAGCAATTGCAAAAATGTTATGTGTTAATCTTGACGAAATTGCTTGGTACATGCGAAATGAATCGGCAATTGATCATATAAAAACACAAAAACACAATCCAAATTATTTAAGTTCCGTTGAATTTGATATTAAAAAACTCAGATTAACTTCTGATATTAACGAAGCTGTTGCGTATGCAGATTATATCATTTTTGCTATACCGTCTGCTTTCTTAAATGCAGAATTGCAAAAATTAACCGTGAGTTTGAAAGACAAAGTGATTTTTTCTGCCATTAAAGGAATTGTTCCCGAAACATTCTTGATTGTAGGCGAACATTTTCATCAAAAATATGATATTCCTTTTGAAAACATTGGTGTGATAACTGGGCCATGTCACGCAGAAGAAGTGGCTTTAGAGCGACTTTCCTATTTAACGATCGCTTGTGGCGACTCGGCTAAAGCTAAAGTTGTTGCCGATATTCTTTCTGGAAATTACATCAAAACCAAAATTTCGGACGACATCATCGGAACAGAATATGCTGCCATGCTGAAAAATATTTACGCTATTGCTGCCGGAATTGCGCATGGTTTGGGTTATGGCGATAACTTCCAATCGGTGATAATGAGTAATTCGATTCGTGAGATGAAAAAATTCATCAAGAAAGTTCATAAGATGAAACGAAATATTAATGATTCTGCTTATTTGGGCGATTTATTGGTAACAGGTTATTCGGTGTTTTCCCGAAACAGAATGTTCGGAAACATGATTGGAAAAGGATACACGGTAAAATCAGCGATGATGGAAATGTCAATGGTTGCTGAAGGATATTATGCTGTGAAAAGTGCTTACAAACTAAACCAGGAATACAAAGCTAAAACCCCAATTATCGATGCGGTTTATCAAATTTTGTATGAAGGAAAAGAAGCGAAAGCGGTGTTCAAACAATTAACTGAGAAATTGGATTAACATGAATGAAAGATGGAAATATCAGGTTAAAACAGGTTTGTTTTGGGGAGTTTTCATGACTCTTTTTAATGTATTATTTGAGATAAAAGAGAAATCATTAAACGAACAATTTACATCACCCAATTTTTATATAAGATTGGTTTGTTTTACTTTGGCGGGGATTTTTATTTTGGGATATTTTAATTGGAAAGCTATGAAAAAAACCCAAGAGAATACGAAATAACTATCTCACAATAACGCCATCAACAAACAAAATCGGCACTTCTTCCACATAATCGGGTGTTATGCTTTGTGCTTTAAATATAAATTTTTTGTCATACAAGTTAGTTCCAATGAAGTAAGTTACCATAAACTCGTTATTCAATCGTAGTACACTTTGCTCCATCATTTCAATTTTCACAACCGATACCGCTGGAATTTGAACAAAAGCATGGCGCAATAGCGATGTTTTTTTCATTTCGCCATCAACAGTGCCAAAAGCTTTTGAAACGACCATTACGCTGTCTAAATTGAAGTCAGAATCGTTAATTAGATAGGCATACCAAACTTTTTCCATGAAGTCATCGCTCCATTCTTGAACGGCCGCAAAGAATACGTTTTCTACTTCTGGGATGGTAATATCTGATTTCATTTTTGAAATAATAGATGATAGATTAAAAGATAATAGATAGAAAAAATCCCTAATCTGTCCGTCTATTATCTGTTTTCTTTTTTAAATACTCGATTTGAATTGTTCCAAGAAACGAACATCGTTTTCATAGAACATTCTAATGTCGCCAATTTGGTATAACAACATCGCAATACGCTCAATTCCCATTCCAAAAGCGAATCCAGTGTATTCATCAGCATTGATGCCACAGTTTTTCAAAACATTTGGATCAACCATTCCGCATCCCATAATTTCTAACCAACCTGTTCCTTTGGTAATTCGATAATCGGTTTCGGTTTTTAACCCCCAATAAATATCAACTTCGGCACTTGGTTCAGTAAAGGGAAAATAACTTGGACGTAAACGGATTTTGCTTTTCCCAAACATTTCTTTGGTGAAATATAAAAGCGTTTGCTTTAAATCAGCAAACGAAACATCTTTGTCAATATACAGACCCTCCACTTGATGAAAAACACAATGCGAACGCGACGAAACCGCTTCGTTTCTAAAAACTCTTCCTGGGGAAATAGTTCTTATTGGTGGCTTGTTGTTTTCCATATAACGCACCTGAACGGATGAAGTGTGAGTTCTCAACAAAACATCAGGATTGGTTTGGATGAAAAAAGTATCCTGCATGTCTCTAGCCGGATGATATTCTGGCAAGTTTAACGCAGTGAAATTATGCCAATCGTCTTCAATTTCCGGACCTTCAGAAACGTTAAATCCAATCGTGGAAAAAATATCAATGATTTGATTTTTTACCAATGAAATTGGGTGACGCGAACCAATAATAACTGGTTCAGAAGGACGAGATAAATCGCCATAAACACTACTGCTTTCTACTTTACTTTCAAGTGAATCTTGAATAAATTTTACTTTGTCTTCACAGGTGTTTTTAAGCGTGTTGATTACTAGTCCAAATTCCTTTTTCTTGTCATTTGGGACATTTTTAAATTCGGCAAACAAGTCTTTCAACAACCCTTTGCTTCCTAAAAATTTAATTCGGAATTGCTCTAAAGTTGCAGCATCATCTGCAGTAAAAGTTGCTGCTTCGCCAATATATTCTTTAATCTTGTCTATCATCGGTCATTGGTCATTATGTAAAGGTGCAAATTTAGGGTTTTTTTGCAGTTTATAAAGTTTATAAGGGTTATAAGTTTAATAAAGGTTTTTGTTTACTAACTGATTTTATAACCATTATAAACATCATAAACTACTCTATTACTTCCTTCTCCAAAAAATAAGTCACAATAGCTTCTTTCATTAAAACCGATTGTTCGCCAGCTTTTAATGGCGGCAACTCTTCTTTGATTTTATAATGTGGCCAACCATCTTTATCGACGAAATCAAATTCATAGAAACCATAAGGTTCAAGCAAACGGCAAATAGCGATGTGCATCAGGTTTAGCTTTTCGTCTTTTTTAAAAGTCTGGTGCACTTTCCCAAGTTCTTGCACTCCGATTAAGTATATGATTGCGTCTAAATCCAGAATATCTCCTTCAGCAAACTGATTGGAAAGGATGGCTACGACGCTGTTCCAGCGGTTTTTTAATTGTTCGTCTCTTGACATATTTTAAATAGAGAAAAGAAAATAGAGAAAAGAAAATAGACTTTTTTGTCTGAATTTCAATTCTAGATTCTAGGTTAGTTTAGCAAAGATAGTTAGCTAAAAGCGGAATGCTTATCACTAATTTTTAATTTCCTTGATTGCGCTGTCTTCAATCCAACCTATGGTTTCGTCAGTGAGTTCTATTTTTTTCCAATTGGCGATGCTTTCTATGATGAAAACTTTTGTTCCCTCGTGCAATACAAAAGCATCCGAACTTGAAATTTTCGGTTCGCTTTTTACCGGAGCAATTTCTGAAAAAACTATAGCTGGTCTTTCGTTGGCATTTCTTCCTTTTTCATAAAATCCGGAAGCAGCACTTAGAAAAATTCCAACTAACCAAAAGAACATTCCGATGAAGAAGATACGTTTCAAACCTGTTTTCTGTGAAAAATAATAACCAACGAAAAACAACAAGAACAAGAACGAAAAACATACGGCAATCCAAGCCCAAGTATCGTAATGATATCTGGAAGTAAAATCAGAAAGTAATTTATTGAAACCTACCTTAGGTATTACTTTGATGTCGTCAATCGCCATTTTTCGAGCAAATTCTAAGTTGGTTTTTATTTCAGTATCATTCGGATTTAACAACAATGCTTTTTCATAATTGTAAACCGCTGGTGCTACCTTGTGCAGTTTGTAATAATTGTTTGCCAAATTAAAATACAATTCAGCCGATTGTTTCCCGGAAGCTAAAACGCTTTCATAACTTGAAATTGCGGCTTGATAATTTTCTTTTTCGTAGAATTTGTTTCCTTGTTCAAAAGCAGTTTGTGCCCAAAAAGTTTGGGAAACTAATACCAGTAAGATTAGTATCTTTTTCATTATTTTAATTGCTTTTCAAGTTCCGAGATAATCACCACAGCTTTGTCATAATCCTGTTGAATCGCCGTTTCAGAAGACTGTGCATATCGCGCCAGTTCACAGTTTTCAGTCAATTGTAAAAAATCAGAAACTGTTTCCGGATTTGCTTTTCGCAAAAGAAGGATGTCGCTTATTTTTTCCTTGCTCATTTCCGAAGTTTCGATGTTCAGTTTCGCTTTTAGGAAATTGTGCATTGCTTTTTCTAACGCAATATAAAATGGCTCTTTGTTGCCTAGATGTTTTTTAGCATCGCCTAAATATTTCTTAGCCAAAGCATTCGATTTTTTGATTCTGTTTCCAATAACATCATTATCCAGAGCTTCTTTTCTTCTCTTACCAACTACAAAAAACGGAATCGCCAAAAAGGGTAACATTACTAATGAATAAAACAATCCTGAACCTAGGAAATCTTCTTTCTTCGTTGATTTCAGAGTTGTTTTTTGTTTAATATAGGCAAAGGATTTGGCAGCTTCAAACTTGGTTTTGGTAACATCATTCAGATTCGTTTTTCCTGAATTTGCTATATTTGGTCCCTCCAAAACATTTAGAGTTATGGGCTCAGAAGTCATCGTTTTATAACTATTCGAACTCAAATCAAAATAAGTAAAACGTAAAGGTTTGATCTGATAATTGCCTTTATACTGTGGAATTATGGTGTATTTATCGGAAATCTTTCCTGTCATTCCAGTTAATGGAGTTGTCACATTTTCATCGTGAACAGGATCATACATTTCTAAAGCGGAAGGCACCACAGGTTTTGGCAACGTGAATAATTTCAGATTTCCCGTTCCAGCAACACTGATATCTAAATCTAAAGACTCTCCATTTTTCAATACCGTTTTAGATGGTTTTACCTGAAAATTAAAACGACCAACAGCTCCCGAAAAATCTTCTGGTTTACCGTTTTCAGGTAAGGCTTTTACGTTGATAACTTTGCTTCCCGCCGAAACACGTTTGCTGTCTTCGGTCATTAAGGCTTGTCCCCAAAAATTTCTTTTGTTCGTTGGAACCTGACAATCAATATCTAGTGAGAGCGGTTCTATTTCAAGTCTCCCCGATTTTTGTGGATATAATACTGTTTTTCTCAGAACAACGTAACGGTATCGTTCGCCTTTGAACATACCATCTTCGGCTTTTAGTTGTTTGATGTCGATATTTTGGCTCCAAAAATCATTATATTTTGGTTTGTTTAGTTCACGCCAGTTCGAGATTCCGATATTGTAACTGAAATATAATTTGTATACCACAGTAATCGGTTCGTTCAAATACGGATTTGCTTTTGAAATATCAGCAACCAAATAAATATTGTCATCTGCACTAATTGCCGGAGCTTCGTTTGGATCTTTAGGCATTTCTACTGCATTCGTGACATTAATTTTAATGGGTAACGTTTTATAAACCTGTCCATTAATTTCAATCGACGCTTGTTTTAATGTCAAAGCTCCTTTTTGTGTCGGCAGTAAAATATAGATATAGGATTTGTTAAAAGAACTTTTACCATTAATCCAGGATTGACTCACCGACTGACTTGGGCCGCCAACAACTCGGAAACCGCACGCTTCAAAATTTGGTGGCACAAAATTATCGCCATCCGCATTCATTGTAAAATCAATGCGAAGACGTTCATTTACTCCCAAAGAATTCTTACTCACTTTCGCTTCAAATTGTACTTGAGCAATAAGTGAATGACTTAAAATTAAAAAAAAGAATACTATTAACTTTTTACTCATCCGAGTTATTTTTTTGTGTTCTTGAACCTTCGTTTTCATTTTCAAATTGATTCATTTTCAAATTCATTTACCAATCTTTCTCTGCTTTTTTAGGGTTGGCTTGTACTTTTTGTTTATTTACTTTATCCTGAATTTTTTTCTCTTCATTGTTTACAGCATCCAATAAATTTTCTAAACGCTGTTTGGAAATACCGCCAGGTTGAGGTTTGGGCTGACCCTGATTCTCGTTTTTGTCCTGATTGTTTTTGTCTTTATCCCCGTCTTTTTTGTCGTCCCTTTTATCCTTGTCTTTCCCGTCTTTTTTGTCTTCCTTTTTATCCTTGTCTTTGTCCTTGTCCTTGTTTTTATCTTTATTCTTATCCTTCTTATCTTTATCTTTTTTATCGTCTTTTTTTGGCGGATTTTCTTTTAGCATCTTTTTGGCTAATGCGTAATTGTAACGTGTTTCTTCATCTGCAGGATTGTTACGTAATGCATTTTTATACGCTTCTACCGCACCAGAATAGTCTTTATCTTTCATAAGTGTATTTCCCAAATTGTGAAATGCCTGATGTTTTTCTGGTCGTGTTTTGGCATTTTTCAATGCTTTTGCATAATGATACTTAGCTTCTCCAACCTGATTTTGTTTGTAAATAGCATTTCCCAAATTATAAGACGCAATGGATTTTTTTGGACTTTTAGATTCCGAAACGCGGTATTCTGCTTCTGCCTCATCGTATTTTTTTTCGGCAAATGAATCGTTTCCTTTAGGCAAATCGGTATCTTTTTCCTTGTTTTGGGCATATAAGCTCCCTAGTCCCCAAAGGGGGAATAGTAATAGTGCTATGAAATATGTTTTAATCATCATTTTATTTGTTTTCCTCTCCTTTGGGAAAGTTAGGTGGGGCCTATTCTTTTTCATTAAATAAATTCATCTTTTTTACCCATTTGGTTTTTTTCTCTAATAAGAAAACATCTATAAGCAACAAGAAAAACCCAAAACCTAAAAACCATTGGAACTGTGATTTAAAATCAGCCATTTGTGTGCTTTCGAATTCCGTTTTCTGAATGTTGTCTAAAGCATTTTTCACATAATCCAAAACCGCTTTGGTCGAATTGCCGTCAACATAACCGCCACCGGAACTTTTCGCAATCGCTTTCAAAACCTCTGCATTTCGTTTGGTAATTACAACTTCACCATTTTGGTCACGCTGAAAACTTTCTACAACGCCATTTCGTTTCAACGGAATAGTTCCGCCCTTTTCAGTTCCCACACCAACAGTCACTATTTTTAAACCTGCTTTTTTTGCTTCTTCTGCGGCTTCTGCAGCACTGTCTGAATGATCTTCACCATCAGTGATGATGATTAATAATTTATTGGTTTTATCCTTTTTATCAATCCATGTCGTTGCGAGATTTATTGCTTGGTCAATCGAAGTTCCCTGTGCTGAAATCATACCAGGATTCATGGTTTGTAAAAACATTTTCGCCACACTATAATCAGTAGTAATCGGCAAAACTGGGAATGCACTTCCTGAATAGGCAATGATTCCAATTCGGTCGCTGCCCAAGGTGTTGATGATTTGTGAAACCAACTGCTTACTTTTTTCCAAACGGCTTGGCGCAACATCTTCGGCTAACATACTTTTTGAAACATCAACTGCAAAAATGATATCGATTCCTTCCCGTTTCACGGTTTCCATTTTGGTTCCGATTTTTGGATTTACTAAACCAATTATCAAACAAGTCAATCCTAATAAAACAACAACTAGTTTCAGAGTTGGTTTAAAAGTTGATTTTTCAGGACTCAATTTTTTGATTAATTCTAAATCGCCAAACTCGCGTTGTTTCTTTCTTTTCCAGAATTGCATATACAAGAAAAGCATTGCCAAAATTGGGATGACAATCAGGAAATATAAATACCATTTTTCTTCTAACTCGTACATATTCTTTTATATAAAACTTCTATAAATTGTGTTTCGCAAACCAAATTCGATCAAAACTAAAATTCCAGCAATCCATACAAAGGGTCTGTATTTTTCGTCGTAATCGTAGAATTTCAGCTCCTGAATTTCAGTTGTTTCTAGTTTGTTTATTTCGTTGTAAATAGATTCTAGTTTGCTATTGCTACTGGCCCTAAAATATTTTCCTCCCGTATTTCGGGCAATCGTCTGCAACAGATTCACATCAATTTCAACAGGCATCATACGGAATAAAAATCCGCCATTCGGTGCATAAGCGTATGGAAACATCGCATTTCCATTAGTCCCAATTCCGATTGTGTACACTTTAATTCCGTATTCTTTTGCAATCTGAGAAGCAGTTTCTGGCTCAATAAACCCGGCATTATTAACACCATCCGTCATTAATATTACAACTTTGCTTTTGGCTTTACTGTCTTTCAAACGATTGACAGCGGTTGTTAATCCCATTCCAATTCCGGTTCCATCAACTAAAACATTATCATATTTTATGCTTTGAATTGCCTGCTGAACAATCGCTTTATCACTTGTTACTGGTGTTTTTGTATATGCTTCCGAAGCATAAACTACAATTCCAATTCGGTCATTTGGTCTTCCTTCAACAAAATTGTCGGCTACTTTTTTCAAAGCTTCCATTCGGTTTGGATGTAAATCTTTGGCAAGCATACTTCCCGAAACGTCAATTGCCATCACAATATCAATTCCTTTGGTTGACTTGGTTTGACTACTAATATCTACTTTTCTTGGTCGCGCCATGGCAATAATCAACGAACTCAAAGCTACCAATCGCAATACAAATAAGAATGGTTTTAATTTTGCCAATAACGATTTTTGTGCTTTGAAACCTTTAACCGAACTAATTTTCAACGTTACCGATTGTTGTTTTCTTTTCCAGATATACCAAACAACAGCGGCAGGAAGTACTAAAAACAACCAGAAAAATTCAGGATTTAAAAAACTAACTTCTTTCATTATTGCGCTGTTTGTAATTCGACCGAGTTTAACATTCTGTCAGCAATCTGTTGTCCATATTTATCATCTTCCTTGTGCATTACTGTGATTTGTTGTACGCCACCATTTTGTCCAAATACCAAAACTTCATAATACATTTTGGTCGATTTATTTCTAACTTTGTCAATGATTGTCATCGTACCATAAGCTTTCTTGCCTGAAATTCCTTTTTGAGTGTCAAAGTCTTCCGTTTTCACAATGATGTTGGTTGCTCCTTGCTGTTCAAATAGTTTTAACGATGTTTCTGCTACTTTATCCAAATTCAATTGGGTTTCCTGCTTGAATTTGGTAGTGTTAATCACTATATAAAAATCATCCAATAAACTTCCGTACATAAAGGTTTCCATTTCTTTAATCAATGCCGCTGCATTTTTTGGAAGCAATTTTGAAGCATCAATTCTCTTCAACACTTTTGGTGTTTCAATTCTAACGCCAGGGTCTCCATATTCGCTGTAAATCCATTGTCCTTCGACCAAATCTTTAGTTGGATGACCAATGAAATTATCTTTTACATAATCAAATCCTTTAAAATAAATTAAGCCCAAAACAAATAGCATCAGCATTCCAAGAAGGATTCCAATGGTAGAAATAATTCGGACACGTTTTTGTTTTTTGAGCTTTTGTAAACGTGCTAGTTCTTTCTGCTGTTCGTTCCATTGGGTTAATTCATCGTCTTGTTCTACAATTTCTGGAATTGATTTGTGAATGGTCACTATAGAATTTGATATCCGTTTTTTGTCTTCTTCGATTTCAAAATCAAGCGGTTTTACTTTCGCGAATTTTACCAAATCGGCTTGCATTAATACTTTCTCCAAATTTTGAACGGTTTCATTTGAGAGTTTTAGTTTCTTTTGTTTAGCAGCTTTTCGCAATGCTTCAATCAATTCCGAAGTGGTGCTTTCCATGGCTGGAATATGAATTTCTTCTTCAATATAATTTCGAGCAATATCAGTCAACTCAGAATAATAATGCTTGATTTCGCCTTTTTGCCAAAGCTCTTTTCGTTCCAATAATTGTAATAAAGTCGTTGCTTTTTCAATTGGTGTTTTGAAAATGATAACTTCTTCTTTTGGTGTACTTTGTCTTTTCTTGATGAATTTGTAAATAAAGAAACCAGCTGTAGCGATTGCTAACAGAATTAAAACATAAATCCACCAAGTTCCTAACGGACTTTCAACTTTAGCAATGTCTTTGATGTCGTACATCTTTTGCTTTAAGGTGTCGACTTTTACATTATTGACTTCCACTTTGATACTATCTGAAAAACTAGGTTTTCCGTTAATCAAAACCGGAATTCTTGGAATAACATACTTTCCACTATCGAATTGAGTTAAACTGTAATTTTTGATAAGTTGATAACGCGCTCCGTTTTTAACCGTATCGATTTTATACGATTGAATGACTTCTAAAGCACCAAAACTCTTAGCTTCTGGAAATTTTACTTTTGATAACGTATCAACATCAGTTTTCAGCGTAAGCTTGAATTCGGCACCGATTTTATTTTTGGTAACGTTTACAGATGTCGTCACTTTTTGGGCAAAAAGCGAAGTTGTTAACAGAGAGAATGCTATATATAATTTAAATTTCATTTTTTATCTGGATTTAAAATAACCCAATAATTTTGTCACATAACTTTCGTCAACTCTAGTATTTACAGTTCCTGAACCGCATTTTGAAAAGATATCTTTAAAATAATTTACTTTGTCTTTGTATTGCGCTTCATAACTCAAACGCGTTTTTTTTGAACCGGTATTCACCACTAAAATTTCTCCAGTTTCAGCATCTTCCATTTCGACCATTCCGATGTTTGGCATTTTTTCTTCACGGATGTCGTACACACGAACGCCTGTTATATCATGTTTTTTGCTAGCAATTTTTAATGTTTTCTCATAATCTTCTTCCACCATAAAATCAGAAATCACGAATACTATCGCTTTCTTTTTCTGTGTTGATGATAGGAATTTAAGTGCTTGAGACAAATCGGTTTTTTTGCTTTTAGGCTGAAACTCGATAAGTTCACGGATGATCCTTAAAACGTGTGACTTTCCTTTTTTAGGCGGAATGTATAATTCTATTTGGTCGGTGAATAAGATTAAGCCAATTTTATCGTTATTCTGCGTTGCCGAAAATGCCATTGTTGCAGCAATTTCGGTAACGATTTCGCTTTTCAATTGGTTTTTAGTTCCAAAACTTTCCGAACCCGAAATATCAACCATAAGCATCATGGTTAACTCGCGTTCTTCTTCAAAAACTTTTACATAAGGTTCATTGTAGCGTGCCGTAACATTCCAGTCAATCGCGCGGATATCATCACCAAATTGATACTGACGCACTTCTGAAAACGTCATACCACGACCTTTAAACGAAGTGTGGTATTCGCCCGAGAAGATATGATCGCTCAATCTTCGGGTTTTGATTTCGATTTTACGAACTTTTTTGAGTAAGTCTTTTGTTTCCATTGTTTAGTCGAATGTCTTAATGTCAAATGTCTTAATGTCGGGACTTTACGACTTTAGACTTTTGTCTTACGACTATTAAGGTACTTCTATTTCGTTTACGATTTTGTTGATAATATCAACCGAAGTGATGTTCTCGGCTTCTGCTTCATAAGTTACGCCAATTCTGTGACGCAACACATCGTGAACCACGGCGCGAACATCTTCCGGAATTACATAACCACGGCGTTTGATAAACGCATAACATTTAGCCGCATTAGCCAAGTTGATACTTCCACGAGGAGAAGCTCCAAAACCAATAAGTGGTTTTAAACTTTCAAGTTTATATTTTTCTGGATAACGCGTTGCAAAAACAATATCTAAAATATATTTTTCAATTTTTTCATCCATATACACTTCGCGAACGGCTTCTTGTGCTTTTAAAATTTGGTCAACCGATACAACGGGATTCACTTTTTCATAAGCACCTTTTAAATTCTGACGGATTACCATTCGCTCTTCATCCATTTTTGGATAATCGATAACGGTTTTTAGCATAAAACGATCAACCTGAGCTTCCGGCAATGGATAAGTTCCTTCTTGTTCAATTGGATTTTGAGTGGCCAAAACTAAAAACGGTTTGTCTAATTTGAAAGTGGTATCACCTATAGTTACTTGTTTTTCCTGCATTGCTTCCAATAAAGCTGATTGTACTTTTGCCGGCGCACGGTTTATTTCATCGGCAAGCACAAAATTGGCAAAAATTGGTCCTTTTTTTATTGAGAATTCGTTGGCTTTGATGTTGTAAATCATTGTTCCAATAACGTCGGCTGGCAATAAATCGGGTGTAAATTGAATACGGCTGAAACTTCCGTGAACGGCTTGTGATAAAGTATTAATGGCTAAAGTTTTTGCCAAACCTGGAACGCCTTCCAAAAGAATATGTCCTTGTCCTAAAAGACCAATTAACAATCGTTCAATCATGTGCTTCTGCCCAATGATGACCTTATTCATTTCCATGGTTAGTAAATCGATAAAAGCACTTTCTTTTTCAATTTTTTCATTAATTGCTCTAATGTCTAAAGCAGTACCGTTTTCTTCCATAATTTTCTGAATTATTCTAATATGTGAGTGTTCAAATTTAACGTTTCAAAAGTGAAAATTTTATCCTTTACCAGATGTTAATAATGCGTTAAAACTTTACAAAACATCCCTATTTTAAGGATGATTTATGATTTTCTTTTCATAATTTTAAGACCTAATCTATTTTAGAGATTTTTAAGGTTGTACTATTATAATATTTTTAAGAAAACTAAAAAACACTATTTAAATTAAATGAAAACAAAACTATCGCCTATAATTGCCGGAACAATGAATTGGGGAATATGGGACAAAAATCTGACTACTTCTGAAATGGAGCATCTCATTCTCATTTGCATCGAAAACCATATTACTACTTTTGACCACGCTGACATTTATGGAAATTATACTACCGAAGCCGATTTTGGAAAAGCATTTGGTCAAAGTAAAATAGATAGAACGAAAATTCAATTCATTTCAAAGTGCGGCATTCATCTGGAAGGTAGAAATAACAAACTCAAATACTATGAATATACTAATGATTATATCATTTGGTCGGTTGAAAATTCATTAAAAAATCTACAGACAGATTATTTGGATGTGTTGCTTTTACATCGTCCAAGTCCGTTGATGATTGCTGATGAAATTGCGGAAGCGGTTGTTAAATTAAAAAAAGAAGGGAAGATTATTGACTTTGGTGTTTCCAATTTTACTGCTTCGCAAACTGAATTAATCTGTCAAAAAACGGAAATTGATTATAACCAAATACAATTTTCGGCAACGCATTATGATGCGATGCTTGATGGTAGTCTTGATTATATGCAGTTGCATAACATTCGTCCGATGAGTTGGAATCCGCTTGGAACGGTTTTCAGAGAAGACACAGACCAAACGCGAAGACTGAAAAAGTTATTAGCGCAATTGGTAGATAAATACCATTTGGGTTCGGATACGATTTTACTCGCGTGGATTTTAAAACATCCAGCCCAAATAATTCCGGTTGCGGGAACAGTAAATATTGCCCGAATTCAAGCTCTGATGAAAGCCGTTGAAATGAACTTAGACCAGCTTGATTGGTTTGCCATTTGGACAGAAAGTATGGGAAATAAAGTTCCTTAATAGTTGTTAGTAATTGGTTGATAGTTGATGGCAAAATCCAAAACAGACAACCAACAACCAACAACCAACAACTAAAGTATGATAAACAAACGTCTTTTGATTAAAAACCTGTTAGCTCACAACGATGAGTGTAGTTTTTATGATAAGAAGCGTCAATTGAATTTGCACACCAAAGAAGGAAAAGCAAAGTTTTTGAAACACATTTGTGCTTTATCTAATTCCAATCCCTCTAACAATTCTTATATTGTTGTGGGCGTTGAAGATCAGGACAACGAAATTACCGGCGATGATTTTTTTGATGATAGTCGAATTCAGAATTTGGTTAATGCATATTTAGAAAATCCACCTAAAATTCAATATGAAAATGTTCCTTTTCCAAATTTACCCAAAGACAGAGTTGTTGGTTTGGTGACTATTAAGCCAAAACACAAAACTTCTTTTTTTAAGAAAAACATTCATACTATTTTGGCCAATTCTGTTTTTGTTCGAGTTGGAAGTAATTCAATGCCGACAGATGAAAAAATTCCTTATTCCAAACAGAATATTGAAACTATTATCAGCATCGAAAACAGTTCGCGAAACAGCATAGCTTATACGCTAGACGGGGTTATGGATTTTATGGTAGAACGCCATGGCGACATGATTTCGCAGTACAAAGTTTTCAAAGAATTGTTTGTGATTTGTTGGGCGGGGAAACCTAAGAAGATACGAGACACAACTTATTTTTCGCGAGTAGATATTGAATTGATAAACGAGCAGGTTAAACTTTTTTATTCGGCGCTCGATGTAGTTTCGATTAGTTATGACGAGCAAAGTTTTACAATTGTGGAGCATGTTCCGTTGGGACTGAACGACAAAACCAGTTATTATCCGTTAGAGCAGCAGAAGATTTCTTTTTTTGATAATGGTTATTACAAAATAGAAAATCAAATGCTATTCGAACCGCCAATGTTTAACAAAAAAATGCTGCATCATATCTACAATTCAAATGTTGCTTTGCTGAATAAATTGCATAAAGGATTAGCCGTTTCTGAACGTGAAGAAAAGGATTTAGAAAATCTTTCCTCAACTTTGATGATTTGTTACCTGAATGGTTTTGATGATGCGAAACAGAAATTAATTACCGCAAAATTACTTTTAAAAGCACAAAAAAGTGCAACGGTTTATCTTAGTTTTAAAGAAGCAATGCGAATATTGAGGAAGATGAAATATAATGAAAAATAAAAACGACAGCTCGAGACTGTCGTTTTTAAACCCGAAAAATATGAAGTATTAATTTATCGATAAAGAGATAGTGTTACAGAAATCTGTATTTTTCCGTGATTAATTACTAATGGATATGTTCCTTTTTTCAGTAATCTAAATCCTGGGTCAAGATCAAGATAGAGCAATGTGTTTATATCAAAGATAAAATTGTCTTCTTGGATAAATGTCAATGTTTCATCAATGGTGACTTGTCTAAATTCTTTACCAAACATTCTTTTTTGATCATCGATAGTTAGATTACTGGTTTCCATTTCAATAATCATTGAAGTGTCTGTTTGTCTTGTAATAGTATAATTTTCCATAAAGAATTTTTTCAAATGGTTTAAAGGAAATATATCGTATTTAAAATAGATATTGTAATTTTTATTAATACTGGTATCATTATTTTGATTTAATTTTTATAAACTGTTTTATAAAAAATGTGTTCTGTCAGAATACATTTTTTGATTTAATCATCCTTTATGGTGATGACAACATCTTCATCGAATTTGTATTCGCCTTTTTTGTAAATGTCCTTGTTAGGCAATACAACTTCATATGTATAAATGCCTTTTGGTAATACAAATAAGCATTCTTTTCCGTCTTTTTGGATAACGAGTTCTTTTTTAATATCGTCTCCTTCCTCATTTTTGCCTACAATTCTGAAAGTAATTTTGTCAACAAGCTTGTTTTTTACACAAACACTTTCTATTACTTTACTGCTAGAATTACTACCTGATTTTGCTACTTTAAAAACGGTTAAACCACTTAGTAAAAGTTCTCCGCCTTTTAAAATTGTATTCAGATCAGATTGGGCAAAAGACATTGCAGGAAACAAAGTTGCTATGGCAATGATTTTTTTTAGTTTCATTTTTAATTTTATTATTTAATGTCGCTTATAAATTCATAAATCTGTGTGAATTCACAATCCTGAATGAAGAAGTCTACAGGGTAATATAAAAACACGTCCTTGTCGGTAACATTTTTTAATAAGGTTGTTACTTCTTTTCGCTGTGGTCTGAAATCAAAAACAGCTGCCTGATTTAATACCTTAGCAACAAATTCAGAACAGTATAACTTATCGTTGTCTTCAATATTAAATCGGTTGTCGAATTCTATCGGTGTTTTGAGATAGTCATTTAAGAGGAGCTTTATCTGCTCCACTTTTTCTTTGCCACATTTCAATTCCCAGACACCTACGTAAAAGACATCTGAAAGAATTGTAAATTCACCCCAACTTTCAATTATAAGCGAACTATTATTAACTTTTTTGTTTAACGAAACATTAAAGATTTTCAGACTATCATTTTCCCGGTAGCCAATCCCGATATGGGTAATACTTTTAATGCTAGTGTTAAACTTTTCGCCTATTAGAAACTGCTTGCTCTTTGTTCCTCTTGCAATAAGGTAGATGCTGTTGTCAGTCAGTTTTCCTTGAGAGAAAGAGAGTTGAAATAAAATAAGAAAAAGAACCGGAACTCTGAATCGAAAGGGACTATTTTGATTCATTGATCGTGTGAATTAAGGAACTTCCTCCTGCTGCGCCGCTAATAGCACCTACACCACCACCAAAGAAAAATCCTAATACACCGCCTACAATATCACTACCTATAACCCATCCGAAGTGTTTTTTCCCTTCCGGAGCATCTTTTGATTCAGTCCAAAAATAAGCAGAATGCCTTGCTACTGAAGAAGCTGAAAGAATTAGATTTTTTTCAGTTTGAGGGAGTTCCGAGCCAACTGTCTTTTCTTCTAGATTGACCGCATAGGCGTAATAGCTATCATAGTCCATTCCTTTTGCATCTGTTTTGAAAGTTTCATTAAGCAAATCGTTAAGTACTTTTTTCGCTTCGTTGCAAATTTTAAGATTGTTGACAATGTTTTCAAATTGATTTTGGAAGTCGTTTATTCCCATTGCAACTTGTTCATTAGTCAATCCATAATATTCTTTGCCATAGTGGTGAGCATAATCTTCGTTGTTTAAAGTAATTTCTTTTACCAGGTTCAAGACCTCTTCATTCGATAGCCTTTTTCCTTTCGATTGTTTAATGAAATCGGAAAGGATTTCATTGTGTATTTTGCCAACATAATCTAAGTTGTTTGCTGTATTTCCCTGAGCGTTACCATTGAATGCTAACACAATTGTGGACATTAGTCCGAATAATACTTTTTTCATTTTAATGGTTTTTCATTAATTTTTATAACAAGACATGCACTTAAGCTTTGAAAGAGCAGATTTTTATGAACTAGAGTTCGACGCTTCTTTTTTAGCGTGCGGTAATAAAGTTTTTGTTGCTGAGCAAAGCACTTCCAATAGCATTAATCAATTGGGGAAAACTTTACTTAAATTTAGTCGATTTCAGAAGAATCGATACTTTTTGTGAAAGAGGAGATGGACTAAAACCTGTAGCTTACAAATAGATTAGCGAAAGCACAAGGATCAATTTTGTTAAACATAAATCCTGTTTTTAACCCAAAAATGGTGTAGCTTCCAACTTTGATATTAAATTTCGTCGCCACTAACATTGAAAACTCAGTGACAGATTCAGTTTTTGCCCTTTGATTGATAATGCCAGGACCCAGAATGTATGAAAAATAATAGTTGTCGCCTTTAAAACCATGTTTAGGATTCCCGTATTCCAAAAATGCAAAATATTGATCTGTGTCCACATTTTCAGAATTTACTCTGTTTCTGCTCCCAAATATATCTATCCCTGTTGTGAATGCGTTCTCCTTGAGCGTATAATTTAGCGAACCGTTTAAACCAAGGTTCACATCTTTATCCATAGAGAACAAACCAAAGCTGCCGGTGATGCCAAATTTACTTTGAGAAAAAGACATAAGGGGAATTAGGAGCGCTATTAAAAAAACTTTTTTCATAATTATTTGTTTAAATATGTTGTTAAAATTTTAAATCGGACTTTAGTTGTTATCCAATGATTGATTTATATAGTTTTTAGGTTCTTTCGTTAGATTGAAAAGCATCAAGGTTTCGTGTTTATGGAAGCCTATTTACTGCTCTCAATTGCTTTAATCGAACCACTCACAACTCCGGCGCCAATAATTGCACCGGCATATGTGCCGACACCAGGCTCAATAAAACTTCCGGCTATTCCACCTGCAACGCCACCAAGTAAATCACCAAACCAATGCCAAAATCTGCTAGTTGAATTTTCTACAGTTTGTTGAACGGTCCAAAATTGATTTGAATATCGAGCTACTGAAGTCGCAGAAAGGATTAAGCCTTTTTCCTCTTCTTTCAAGTCGGACTTCATTACTGTATCTTCGAAACTAATGATGTAACCAAACAATTCTTTTGAACTCATTTTTTCTCCGTTGTCAAGACAATAACCAATTAACTCGTTTAACTTTTCTTTAGCCTCTGAACTTACATTGCTTTTGTTTACAATATTAGCAAATTTATTTGGGTAATCTGCCATCCCTTTTTGAATGTCATTTTCGCTTAAAGATACATATGGAGCATCCTTAAATCTTTCCATGTAATTTTTATTTGCAAGTGCAATGGTCTTTACCTTTGCTTCTATTTCTGGCAATGACATCTTTGCAACATCATTTTTTGTGACAAGTTCGCTTAATATTTCATTGTGAAGACGGCCAACATAATCGTAGTTATTTTTTGAATTTTCCTGTGCAATACCATTAAAAGCTAAAAGGATGGTCGATATTAAGCCAAATACTAATTTTTTCATAATACTTAAATTTTAAAGTTTTAATAATCTGAAACCATTTCAGATTGTTTTATTAACAAAGAATTCTGCAGTAATTTGTTATGTCAAAACTACTATAACCTTAAAAGCGGGTTTTACGGCTTTTCCGTAAAAAATGTTAAAGTTTTTGAGGAACCAATTATAAATTAATACCTCAAAGCTGTTATCGAATACCTCAAAGCTGCTTATTAATACCTTTTAGGTTATAATAAGCAGCTATTAGCTTATAATTATAACCTAAAAGCTTATAATAATTAGCTAAAAGCTTATAATTAACACCTCTGAGGTTATAAATACTACCTTTTAGCTAGTATTTAATAGCTAAAAGGTTCTTTTTGTTATTGTGGAGGATTGGTCCGTCTTGTTCTTTTAGAAAAACGGGCTCTTAAATCCTCATATATAGGTTTGGCAGTAGGAATGCCTTTTGAAGCCGCTTCTTTCACCTGCCCATAATAGAACATAGCTTCTTGCAATGCTTCGCTCCCGGTGAGCATCATTGTATCATCTACATCAGAAGCTAATTGGGTTGCCAGGTTAGCAATAGGATTTAATTGGGTAACCACTGTTTCGTCTTTCAAGAACTCAACTTTATCCATATAGGTTGGTACAAACTCTGGATTGGTGTCAATATAGGATTTAGTTTTTTGAACCGTTGCAACGGTTTTATCTCCCATTTTGAATAACGAAATACGCTCTTCGTTGGTTAATCCTTGCAAATAAGGGGCTAATGCTGTTCTGCAATCTTGTAAATTTCTGGTAACGGTGTCAATCACCGTTTGTGGAATGACAATGCTAATTTGGTTTTGTGTGCTCATAATAAATATGTTTTAAATTGTTTCAGCAAATTTATAAGTGACAAAATAAATGGTTTACGGCTTTTCCGTAAAAAATGTTAAAGTTTCGACATGGGTTTGAAGCATAAAAAAACGACAACTTTTCAGGGTGTCGTTTTTAAAATTATTACTGAGGTAGGATTACTTGTTCTTTTCGATCAGTTCTATTAATTCTTGCTTTTCAATAGTTCCGTCAATTTTCGCAATTATTTTTTTGTTCTTTATCAAGTATGTTATCGGCACGCTCTGACTTGAAATAAACGCATCTGCTTTTTTTCTTTCTAATGCATTTAAAATTGCGGTCCTGTATTTAAGATTTTCAAAAGTAATATCCTTAAACTTGAATTTACCCTTCTTTAAAAAATCGATCAATTTTATAGAATCATTATCTATCGAAAGAGATAAAAAATTTACCGAATCATTCTTGAATCTTTCCTTAATTGAATTAAGCTCGGGTACTTCACCAACACAAGGATTACACCATGTTGCCCATAGATTGATTACAGATAATTTATGACTTGAATAGCTGTCTTTGTAAAAATCACTATTCTCAAAACTTCCATTTTGAACAGTTTTCAGGGTTGGTTGTGTTCCAAATTCAATAGTGCCTATTTTAAAGCTAGTTTGCGATACAAGTAGTAAAGAAATTACTATCAACAATGCTACAACAACAAGTATTTTTTTCATGATTCTTTTTTTTAACTTAGTTTATAGTTGGCTTTGAAACGTTTAATCTATTTTCTTTTATTTCAAAATAACTTATTTCTTTTTTTCTCAAATTAAAATAGGCAAATACCAATGATAAAATAATAAAGACTAATACAATTCCAAAAGTTGTGTAATCAAAACCCTCATCATAAATTTCCTTAGAAGTTACATTAAAAAATTTCTCAGAGAAATTACTATTAAAATCTATAAAGAAATGAATTAGAACTGGAATATAAATATTTTTAAAATTTATAAATAGTATTTGAAAAAACAATCCGGTTGCAAAAGCGAACATTACCTGAAACAATTCATCACTTAAAGTATAGGAATGGAGCAATAGGTTACTTATATGCACCATTGCAAAAAGCAGCGATGTTAAAATGCTGATTCTAAATAGATTTTTTTTATATAAACTACACAACAAAGTAAAAACAAGTACTCTAAAATAAAACTCTTCGAACAAACCTATAAACAAATTATGCAAACCATAATAGGATAATCTGGAGTAATCAATATCCATTTTTAATTCGGCGCTTTTAGAAATTACATTTTGATACAATCTGAAAAATATGATTATTGCAACTATAATTAAAAGGTATTTGTTTTTATTAAAGTTTGAAATTTTAATTTTTTCATAATTCAAGAGAAATAATGTCAGGAGAAATAATGTAACTTTTAAAATTGTCATTGCTATGAGGTAGCCATTACTATAATCATTATTAAATAATTGATTTTGAATGAAGATTTTATACAAATTAATTAGTAGTGTAAAATAGTAAAGTGAATGTCAGGATTCTAATAATGGTGTTTTTCATTTGGATAAAATTATTGGTAAACATTTTTCATAAAAAAACGACAAGTATTTCATTGTCGTTTTTATAACTAAGAGAAGATTTAGTGATGGTTAATTATTTTATTAATTTTTTCTAAGGTTTCGGCATCATCATCGCTATCAGTTGATTTGAAAATTATATTAGAATTACTGTCAAACAAAATGTTTTCAAACATGCCCAAATAGATATCACTAAAATCCTTTTCTCCTATCAAATCCTTAATAAATCTTTTGTACTTGGTCCTCCTGTCTTTACCGTATTTTTCACTTACCATAAATGTTGGAGTTGAATAATTAATTTTTTTAAAAAACTCTCGAGACTCAAGTAGGTTTTTGCTCTTATCTTTTTCAATATTAATTATATATAAATTTATCTTGTCTTCATTTTCTTCAGCAAATTTTATTAATGCTGGCAAACTTTTTCTACAAGGGCTGCACCAAGTTGCAAAAGACACTATTAGGTTATACTTTTTTTCACTTTTAGAGACCAGCTTCAAAAACTCATCTTTATCCAAAGAAAAAATTTCATTTTTATCTAGATTCTCTATAGATGTATTAGCAGAATTAAAAGCTATTTTTTTTGCATCATATTTTTGTGAATAGGATGTAAATGAAATCAGCATCAAGATGATTAGAATATTTTTCTTCATAATTTTTAATATTAAATCTTTTAGAGTATTAAACTCATACTTTGCTTAATTTAGATTTAAAAGAACTTTGTATCCTCCGAATTTTCCAATTGATTTATCAAGTTCATATATTCCTTTCACAATAGTTACTTCTTTTTCGCTTGAAATAACATCATTTTCTACATAAAAATCAGTGTCAAATTTTCTAGGGTCTAATTCCTCTGCCAATTCAACTATCACATATGGATTTTCTTTTGGACTTTGGATAATTGCTATTGTTTGTCCCGTTTTGTAAACATCATAACCTAGAACATTAACATCACAAACTCCCCAACGATGGCAATGTAGGGACTCGCGACCAAGAGTTATGGTTATAATTTTCACCTTACCTTCAGTTGAATAAACCGGATTAACTACTTTAACATCGGTGTCAAAATTAGGACCTTCTAATTTTTCTTGCGCATTCCCAACAAACCCAAACATAACCATGGCAAATAAGCCAAATACTAATTTTTTCATAATACTTAAATTTTAAAGTTTAAAATCCAGAACCATTCTAGATTTTTATAATAATTGATTTTTAATAACAAAAAATTCTCGAGTAATTTGTTATGTCAAAACTACTATAACCTTAAAAGTTAGTATTACGGCTTTTCCGTAAAAAATGTTAAATTAAATTAGTATGTTTAAATAAAGCCTAATCGTCTGCATTCGAAGATGATGTCTTCATCGTTTCCTTTGATAATATTAAGATAATCTTTAATTCTTACTTTTCGTTTTTCGACAGCACTGTCTGAAAGACCAAGTTCGCTGGCGATGCTTTTGTTTCTTAATCCTTGAGAAAGCAAGGTGATAATTTGACGATCAATTGTATCTAGATAACCTCTACTTATAATTTGTTCCTTTAATGCTGCAGTTACTGTTTCGCTATAATGTGTTTTGTCGTCAAGAATGTTGTTGAAAGCTACTAGAAGTTCATCGCCATCAAAATCACTTTTTATTAAAAG
>JAYVNT010000530.1:0-2858 GCA_043758285.1 Flavobacterium sp. | reverse complement strand
CTGGTACAATCGGAAAAGGCGCCATTCAACACTGGGCTACCTTTCACACGAAGAATTTGAACGGTTACTAAGCCAGCAATTGCTCAATGTAGCAGCATAAAACGAATGCCCTAATAACTCCGTGTACCCGAAGGTACTTAAGCCGGAAATGAGCGCAGGAAAATTTGAATAAATTAATTAAAAGTCTAACTTTAAGAATAATTATTAATCCATTATCCTAATTTTTTGGGCAGATTCAGAGTTAAAAACACAGATTTGTAAGTAGTGCTTCTTGCTTTAGCAATGATGGCACTTTTGAAGACTTCAATTGTTTCCGAGAAGATGAACCCGAAATGTTGACAGGATCAATAAGCAACGCAGTAGAAAAGTACATAAAGAAAAACAAGGAATCTGAGAGTAATAATTCATTTCTACAAGGAGATTTCCAATAAAAAGGAATTACAGCCTATTCTTAAAATGTTGGATGCTTTATGGGAAAGAGATTTACCAGTAATTGTAGAAACCATCAATAAAACCGACAGTAAAGAGTTGTTAGGCTTTGATTTGGGCGGTGCAAGTAAAAAACTAAGTAGCGAACGATATGTAAAGGTTGGTTATAATTCTTATTTGGTAATCAACAACACACGATATTTCGAGGACAGTAAATTGTTTCCTAAAGATTATCATTTCTAAATCAAAGTTTTTATTACAGACACAAAAAAAGGGTTGATAATAGATGTAGAAATAGTAAGAGAATTGATAGACCAAGTATATCAGTTCAGCCGTATGTATTGGAAAAGCATCAGCAAACGAAACATACCAGTAACAACCAAGTACCGCGAAATGGTGGCAGAAATTTACCCCTGTTTTGAAAATGAAAACTTACCAGAATTTGGCAAAAGCAATCTTTGTGTTCTATAAGATAAAAAGCTAAAAATAAATATATGCAAGCAAAATCAGCAAACTTATTAACCTTACTTAAAGGTCCTAAACAATTTGTAATTCCAATCTACCAGCGTACTTACAGTTGGTTGTTGCCACAATGCAATAAATTATTCAATGACATTTTAAAAGTGAGTGCCGATGGTGCAGCACAAGGTCATTTTATAGGTTCAATAGTTTATTTTCAAGAAAATATCCATACTGTTTCTGATGTACCAAAACTATTAGTCATTGATGGTCAGCAGCGTTTGACCACAGTTTCATTATTGATAATTGCTTTATCTGAATTTATAGAAAACAACGATGGTGTGATAGATACCAACTTTAAGAAATTACGAAACTATTATCTGGTTAACGACGAAGAAGAAAGCGAATTACGATACAAATTGTTACTTACTAAAAAGGATAAAGAAACTTTAATCAATCTCATAAAAGGTATTAAACCCGTTGATGAAGACTCTTCGCGTTTGGTAAAAAATTACAGATTTTTCGAAGGCAAAATATCAAAAGAAAACGTAAAGGAAGTTTATAATGGTGTGCTAAGATTATTTATTGTTGATGTAGCATTAGAAAAGGACAAAGACAATCCGCAATTAATATTTGAAAGTATGAACTCAACAGGTTTAGACTTATCACAAGCCGACTTAATTAAAAACTATATTTTGATGGGTCAGGATATAAAACTGCAAACCGAGATGTATGAAAAATATTGGTTTCCAATGGAGGAAAGCTATGGCAATGAATATGCAACAAAGTTTGACTGGTTTATGAGAGATTATCTTTCAGTAAAGACAGGAGCAATACCAAGAATTGATAGGGTTTACGAAGAATTTAAAACCTATGTCCAAAGCAGTAAAGCACCAAAAACAATTACTGAAGTAGTTCAGGATATTTTCAAATACTCTGGCTACTATGTAAATATGGTTTTGAGAAAAGAAGCAAATGTAGATTTAAAGAAGTTGTTTACCAATATCCTAAAATTGAAAGTAGATGTATCTTATCCATTCCTTCTGCCAGTTTACAATGATTATGTAACTGAAATAATTACCATAGATGATTTTAAAGAAATTATTAAACTGGTAGAAGACTACGTTTTCAGAAGAGCAATTTGTGGTATTCCTACAAACAGTTTGAACAAAACATTTGCTACATTGTACAAGTCCATAAATCCATCACATTACCTGGAGAGTTTAAAAGCAATATTCCAGTTGATGGAGAACTTCAAACGCTTCCCTACTGATACTGAATTTGAAAAGGAAATTGGTTTGAAAGACGTATATAATTTCCGTTCCAGAAATTACTTGTTAAATAATTTAGAAAACTACAACAGGAAGGAAATAGTAAATATAGACGATTATACCATAGAACACATAATGCCGCAAAACCCAAAATTAAATGCAAAATGGCAAATAATGTTGGGCGACAATTGGCAAGAAGTACAGAAAAAGTATTTACATACATTAGGTAACTTAACTCTTACCGGCTACAATCCTGAACTACGCGACAACCCCTTTGATATTAAAAAATCAATTGAAGGAGGCTTTGACCATTCACCACTTCGTTTAAATTCATTTATGCAAAAAGTAAATGTTTGGGATGAAAAAAAGATACAGGAAAGAGCAGTTGAATTAGCTGCCAAAGCATCTAAAATTTGGGTTGCCCCAAATCTATCACAAGAGGTTTTGGATAAAAACAAACGTAGTGAAGAAAAGGAAATAAGCGTTTACACAATTGAAAACTATGAGCATTTGAAAGGTGATATGCTTGAATTGTACTATGCTTTGAAGAAAAGAGTATTAAACATTGATGCTTCAGTTAAAGAGGAATATAGGAAGCTGTACATTGCTTTCAAGTCCAATACCAACTTCGTTGATATTGTACCACAAAAAGCAAGATTACGTTTGTCATTAAATATTGAGTTTAATCAAATTGATGAT
>JAYVNT010000529.1:0-2860 GCA_043758285.1 Flavobacterium sp. | reverse complement strand
GCTTCTTCGGGTGAAATGGCTTTTGATTCGTAGGTCAATAGGGGCAAGGTCAAAAATTCCCAGTCGTTTCTAATGCCCAGTGTTGCCAAATCGTGCGGTGCTAAATTGGGATTGGCGGCGTAATATTTTTCAAAAAGCCAGCGTGCCAAACCTTTTTTTGTTTTCACTTCGGGCAGCAATGTGTAAAAGTACATCGCCCGATAGTCGGAAAATGGCGGCACTGTCGTTGAAATTAGCGGCTCTTGGCATCGAATCTTTGCCCCAACCTTTGAGGGGTTTGGCGTAGAACATAGATGTGGCACACCAACTTGCAAACTTACCCTCAAACCTTATAGGTAGGTTGTTCAGAATTGATTTATTTCTTCCCCCTCTTTTTGGGGAAGAAATCACGTTTTATTTTTGCTAATGACCGAGTGGTATTTTCTTTTTTCCACCTTTGAATATCTTTAATTTTCACATCTTCCATTGCTTTTTTTATTTGAGGGGGCGTAAATTTTTTACCCAAACCAGCCAAAGCTAAGACTAATTCTGTGATATTTTTATTGTTTTTAGCAATGGTTTGTTTATATCTTCCAAAAGTAGATTCAATTATATCAGAACAACACAAATACGTTTTATTTTCCTCTATTTTTGCTTTGTGCTGAGTTAAGAATGCTGCTACTAACTTTTTAAATTGTTCTACTGGGGCTAAATCTGGCAATTTTTCACCTAATAAATTCAAAGAATCTTGGATTGTTTGCCAACTTAGCCCTTTAATTTTAAAAGTATTATTGAGTCTTTCTACTAATTGTTTTATCGTGTTTAACCCTTGCAAAAACAACTCATTCTGCTGAATAAACTGCAACTCTTTTTGCTCTTGTTCTGACAATTTATCCCATACTGTTTTGATACTTTCGCTCCAAGTTACATAGTCAAAAACTTGATGAAAACGAGACTTTACTCGAATAGCGGCAGGTAATAAATGAGAACTCTTGCTGAGTATCCACCTTTTCCTTAATGAGGCTACGGCTTGCATAAAATTGATAAAATCGGCATCATCTTGATAAACTCGCTCTAATGATTTTGCCCATAAATGGGTACAATCATTAATTGTGAGCATATTTTGCATTTTCCAAGCACCCTGTAAATTATTACCTTCATCGCTCAAAGAGTAGCTAATATTATGCTTCTCTTTAAGTTGATTTATCTTTTCTGAAATGGTAACTGATGTCCATGAGGTGGCTATTTCAAGCCCTAAAACTTCTACATCACTACTACATAAAGCCCTATCAAATTTCCATTCATTAAGGTTTACTCCTAATATTAATAAGAGTCGTTCTTGACCAATACTTACACTTTCATCAGCTATTATTGCCCAAGTAATTTTCTCATCTTTTTCTTTATGGTATTGATAATAACCATATTTACAAACCCACATTCTGATACTTGAAGCACTGGGAATCCGCAAAGTAACATCTAAATAAAGACCCAAAGCAATTACTACATGACGGCAAGATCGGAAACTACACTTTCCCATAAGTTGCATCCAAACACTCAACCATATAATCCCGCTATCATAGGTATGACGCATTACCTTTTCATGGCATTTACCCTCCATGGTGGATTGCCGTTTTAAAGAAAAATATTTCTGTTTCCAAGCATCTCTACTGGTTGAAATCTCAGTATTCCTTTTTTTGAACTTCTTTTTTTGATACTCTTTTTCTTTGGCTTTCTTTTTCCAAGAATCCCTACTATCTTTAAGTCGAGTTTCGGCTTTTCCTCCCATTTATTTGTGTTTTTGTCAACTACAAATTTGGGGGGATTTTTTGGTTAAATTCTGAACAACCTACCTATTAGCTTTGTTATCAGAAAAGCAAATTGCTATTGATGGTAAAAAATTAAGAGGAGAAAACCCTACCAGCCGGGGTAATGAAGGTTTATACATTGTAAATGCTTGGGTAAGTGAAAATAGTCTTTGTATTGGACAAACAAAAGTGCAATCAAAAAGTAATGAAATAACTGCTATACCTCAATTACTCCGAGAGATAGACTTGACAGAGGCGGTAGTAAGTATTGATGCTATGGGTACTCAAACGAGCCAAACAAATAAAACAACAAGGAGGGCACTATTTATTAGCAGTAAAGGCTAACCAAAAGGTACTTTATGAGGAGCTTGAATGTGCTTTTAAAGCAAATAAAGCGGCTGAAGTTACTACCGAAGACAAGAATCATGGTCGTATAGAGTTGAGAAAATGTAGCATTTTATCTGCTAAAGATACCATTGATGAAGAAGTCTTAGCGCAATGGGAAGGCTTAGAAACATTAGTTAAGATTGAAGCGACAAGAACCATAAAAAATAAAAAAACGGTCGAAATCCGCTACTATATAAGTGACGAATCTATAAGTAAAGCATTGTATTACAGTAAGTTAGTCAGAGGGCATTGGAGTATTGAGAACAACTTGCATTGGCATTTGGATGTAACTTTTAAGGAAGATAGTTGTAGGGCAAGAAGTGGTAATGCCCCTGAAAATTTATCTACTTTAAGGAAATTGGCTTTACAAATAATTAATCATCACGACGATAAACTAAGTCTTAAAAAAAGAAGAGTTAAAGCCGCTTATGATTCTCACTACTTGAAATCATTAATCAAAATTTGATGCGTTTGCCCTGCTTTTTATTGATTTCTTTGCCATGCTTTAGTTCTTATTTCGTCAGCAGTTAATCTATTTTTTCTATTTTTCCATACGCCTTTTGCAATCTCAGAAGGTTTATCAGAAGGTTTATAATCACCCTTTTCAAAAGATGGATTATTTATATCAAAACCTGCTTGCGTAATTTTTGAGGAAGCATCATCTGTTGCTCCTGCGTTTGACCTGCTCA
>JAYVNT010000528.1:0-2869 GCA_043758285.1 Flavobacterium sp. | reverse complement strand
CCTGAGCTTTGGGTAAGTTGTTCTAAAAAACAGCGTAATCAAATGATTCTGGGTACGGTTTTTAAAACGGATGTGAAGTTGATTGAATCTGAAAAACGAAAGCCTTATTTGAAAGCGACCATTAAGATTTTAGGACAATTGAGTTTGTTTTGAATTTTTTAAATAATTTGAATTAAAAATTCTGAAATTTTAATAAAAATCAGGTATTTCTACGCTAAAAGATACCAATTTCATTTTTTACATTTGTGAAATACAAGCTACCTAACTTCACTATGAGATTTAAACTATACCTAAGACCATTATCTTCCCGTCCACGCATTATGTGGAATTATCATTATCCTCTTTCTGCTTTTTTGTATTCAAGAATCGCTTTAGCCGATGAAAGTTATAGTACATTCCTCCATGATTCTGGCTATAAATTAAGCAATTCAAAAAACTTCAAGCATTTTACTTTTTCTGATTTACGTTGCAAAATTAGCAAATCCGATACCAAAGGATTTGAAGTTGTCTCACCCTTAATTGAGTGGACGGTTTCTTTCTACATTGATAAGGCGGCGGAATCATTCATTGTAGGATTATTCCAAGACCAAGAGATTCGATTATTTGATAAATTTCATGAGGCAAAGTTTGTCATCGAGCGAGTAGAGACACTTCCACAACCCATCATTCTGACTACCACTAAGTTAAAAGCGACTTCTGCCATGGTAGTGGCTGAAAAGATAAACGACATGGATCAATACCTTGAACCTACGGATGAAAGATTTAGCAAATACTTGATTGACGGACTCAGAGATAAATATTTGAGTACGATAATTGAAAGTGGCGAAAAAATTAATCCAGCTATTCAACATCAAGAAATTTTATTCAAATTGACCGATGGGAGCAATATCAAATCTCGAAAAGTAACGATAAAAGATGGTAAAAGTTCAGCTACGGAAGTGAGGGGTTTTCGCAATTTTGAGTTTGAATTGACCGCCCCCGAAGAAATTATTAAAATTGGGTTTTATGGAGGAATGGGCAAGGTAGCAAGCCAAGGATTTGGGTTTTGTGAGGTGATAATATAACGACAGAAATTAAAACATTTGCCATTTTTAAAAGTGTATTATTATCAAAAAAAAGAATCGGCCGATGAAGTGGAAATTTTTGATTTTGAATGCAAAGTAAACGAACGCTTTTTTGGACTGACCAATTTTATTTTGGGTTACCACGAACAAATTATAGAAATAGTAGAACCCGAAAGCCTAATCGAACATATCAAGAACCATATTGGTAAAATAAATTTTTTAGAAATTTAGGGGTGGGGCGGGTAATACGTAGGGTAGGGTTTAAGTTTGAATTGTAATTAGAAAAATAATAATAGATATGAGTTTGCAAACTGTATTAAAAATCGGAAAAGCCTTGCGAAGTGCTGAGAATAATCTCAAATACTTTAAATATGTTGAGTCTTGCCCTTTTCAGACAGACAAAGGAGGAAAAAGGAACTATCCGCTTTGTTTAAAAATTCCTGTTAAAGAGGACTTTAGTTTTGATTGGGATAATGTAAAACCTATGCCCGAAAAGGAGCTTGGAGGATTATATTATTTGAAATTTAAAACATCTGATAGTGATAGCTTAGTAAAGTATCTATTTGGTGATATTTATTTTTCCAAAACGGCTAAAATTTCAAAAGACGGTGCAATTGAAAGTGGCGATGGTGGATATTATCGGTTAAAAAATCCAAGTCATACCAACGCTGCGTTTCGTTTAAGTTCATTTAGCAGAGGAATAAATGATTACAAAGAAATATTGAAATCAACAAAATGTAACAAGGAATCTATAATTGAAATGTTTCATCTATCGCTTAAAGAAAACATTGCATCTGTAGAGAAAATATTGGCGTTCATTCCAGCTATTGAGAAGTATTTTTCAGAAAGTACAGATGATTATTCTCTAATTAATCTACTTTCTAATATCAAAAAACTTAAAGAATTAACTATTTCAAGTATTTATGAAAGTTTAGGGACGGCCAATTTGAAAAAGATAAAAATCGAAAATAGTCTGCAAGATTTGTCAGAGGAACAAAAAAACAAATTGCTTTTACTCACAAATTCATCTATTTTCATACATTTTCAATTTGAGAACTCAAAACATTGGTATCAATTTGCAAAAGACGTTGAAATTATAAACGCTAAAATATTGTCTGATTTTGTTGAGCCTTCAGAAAATGGATTTGTCTTGAAGAAGACTCTTTACAAGACACTTTGTTCTGGTGATAAAAAGAATGATATTCAATTTCCACATTTTGAAATAAGGAATAAATACAAATCAAAGGCTTTTGACGAAGAGGAAATTCAAAATCTATTTTATGCTATAGATTACACCAATAAAGGAAAATTGATTTCAAATACCAATATTAAGATTATTGTTTTACCACTTGGTGAAAACCTTGAAGCAAAAGATTATGAAGATTTTCTTGAAAAAAGGGATGAAGCCAGAATTTTAGCAAAAAATGCTTCTAAAGATGAAACTAATAGCGAACCATTATTTGATTTCGCAAATGATTCTGATGAAAAAATCACTTCGTTTGACGTGATTTTTTGTAAAAAAGGTGGTTTAACTTCTCCAGATTCAGATCTGATTGAATTATCGGGCATTGAAAAAAGCAAACTTCGCCAAACAAAGGAACGCATTAATGATATTGCGTCAGAAATTTATAATGAAAGAAAGAGATTCTTGAAAACGACGAAGAGTCTTTCTCCTATGACGGTTGAATTTTCTTTTAGGAATATATTGGGTAATCCACAAGCAGATTTAAAAACAGGTAAAGTTTCGATAAAAGCTAATCCTAAGTAATCTAAGTTGTAACGTTCATAAAATTGTAAAAGCGAGT
>JAYVNT010000527.1:0-2870 GCA_043758285.1 Flavobacterium sp. | reverse complement strand
CTTATAATTTGTATTATGTTACTTAGCTTGGGGCACGTTTTACGGGCGGGGTTTTTGTTTGTGCGGTTGGTGCAGCTTATTGCCTTTTTCGGCAATGTGCTGCAGGTGCGGTCGGGTACAAAAAGCGTGACGGTAAAACGGGCAGAAGGGCTGGCGTGGGTAGTGCTGCAAAAAGACTGGAAGAACCCAATTCTTTCTTCATTGGGGGCGTGGGATTTTTGCAGCACGGGGCTGGTGCGGGGGTTTATTGCAGGGGATGGAGTTTGTCAATCGCTGATTTAAGTTCCTCCAACCCTGTCTGTTTATAGGCTTCTGTCGATGATGTTCTTCTGTGTCCTGCAAACTCCTGAACTATCCGTATATCGTTGTTTTCTTTCAGTAAATGAGCAATTACACTTTGTCTGATCTTTAAGGGAATGAGTTTGTTCTGCTGGTCTTTATGTTGGTTAATCATCCTGTTTATCCCGCCTTGCCAAAGCTGCAAACCTTCTCCGCTTAATAAAAAATACTCCTGGCGTTTGCCTGGGCTTTGTCGCTGCCGGTAGCTTTTATATTCATTCTTCAAATAATTATGGAACAGCAATATTTGATTTGGTTTCAGGCTCAACGTCCGTTGTTTGTTCTTCACGTTGGCTTTGATGTAGATTGTTCCATTTTCAAGGTTTATATCACCGGTTTTGATCTGACTGATTTCCAATACCGTTAAAGCTTGATAAACCAATAAACTGATGGTTATTTTATCTCTTATCTGATTGACTTTGTTTTTACTTTCCCACGTTTCAAACAGGTTTTCTACTATTTCTTTCGGGTATAAACTTTCAACTTGTATGGCTCTGTTTATTTGGTCTTTTAGGTTTAAGTATTGGCAAGGATGGTCGTTTCTCTTTCCTATCTCTACTAAATATCTGTAGTAAATTTTGATAGCAAATAAATTATTCCGCAGTGTTTTTGGGTGTAAATTTTGTTCTCGTAATAATCCTATATAGTCTAAAACATCGGTGTAGCTTGCTGTTTCTGCTTTGCTTCCCATTTGTAACACATATCTTTTTATGGTGCTTTCATAACTGCCTATTGCGTTTCTGCTATACTCTTTTTTTAGGTATTCTGTAAGTATCATTTCATTAAATTTCTTAATTGATTTTGATTGATATGCGTATAAAGCTGTGTGGTTTCTAATTGGCTGTGTCCTAAAAATATTCTTACTTGTTCTACTGCTATTCCTTGCTCTAAAAGATGCGTTGCTATGGAGTGGCGTAAACAATGGATAGTAATTTCTTTTTCTTGTAATACTTCGTTTTCTGTTTGCTCTATCAATATTTTTAAGTGTTTGTTGTAAGTATCTTTTTGCATTCTTCCGCCCCTGCTGTGCAACATAAAAGCATTTTGATTACTTGCATTGAGTTTATAATCTCTGCCCGTTGTTAATGCTTCTCGTTCGTTGTAATAGTAGTTTGATAAATCTTTGACTACTCCGTTTGATAGTGGTACAACTCTTCTTTTATTGCCTTTTCCTTTGGGTATAATGATTATTTTTTCTTTCAGTTTTATATCTTCAATATTACTACTTACTAATTCCGCTACTCGTAACCCACAACCATACGCAAGGCTTAATATGGCTCGTTCCTGTGCTGTTGTTGTTACTTCGTAAAGCTGCCCGATTTCTTCTTGGGTCAATACATTTCTTGTATTGTTTTCTTTGGGGTAAGGGAACTTTAATGTACTGGTGGGATTGATTTTTATTTGTTCATTCTGCAAAAGCATTTCAAACAAATCTCTCAATATCCGCATATGGCTATGCGTTGTTTTTTGGCTCAATGCTCCACCATCTTTTTTACTGGGTCTTGCACTTATGTAATTGTAATAGGCTTTTATTTCTGCTGTGGTAACGCTTGTAATCTCTGTATTTCCTTTGCACTCCAACCAATGTAAAAACTCGTTCAGATAATTAAATCGGGCTTTGTAGCTGTTAGGCACATAGCCTAATCTTTTTTGATATTGGTAAAAAGTTTGTGCTAATTTTTGGTAGGTTTCATTTACGACTATGATGTTTGAAGGTCTGCCCATATATCCATACTTTTTAGAACGGTGAACGCCAAGCGTATTTTATACTTTAATCCTTTGTTTACAATGGTTCTGGTGTTCGGTTTGGTGTTCCGTGGTGTTCTATAACTCATTTAATTGGTTGTTTAGATTGTCCTTTATTTTGGCTCTTAATCCTGCGATGTTATCCCAATACACTATTTTATATTTGAAGCCTCTGTTTGCAAAGCCATATTGTTTGATGTATTCCAAGTTCACTAATTTTTGTATGTAGTAGTGTTGCTGTGTTTTGCTTACTCCTGTGGCTTCTCTCACTTCAAAGCGGTTAAATTCATACTCTCTGTTTTTCTTCTCTACAAAGATTTTCAGCTTCTCAAAAAACTGTCTTAAACTGCCGTCTAATTCATCTACTTTCAATAAAATACTTTCAAATAAAATATCACAAGCCGTTTGTAAATCTTCTTTCTCTGCTATTAACCTGCCTTGTTTATCTTGCTTTCGTTGGTATTGATTGAGTAGGGTTATTTGCTTTACAAAGCTTTGGTAGAGTTCGTTTAACCGCCTTATTTTATGGGCTTCTTCGGGTAGTTTTATTTTGTGTGCATACGGATTGATGACTTCATAAGGCTTTAATAATCGCATACAATTTTGGATAAACTCACTTACTTTTTTTTGGTCGCCTTTCTCTATTAGCCCTGCTGATATTTCATTTTGATACTGGATTATTTTTTGTGTTTGTTCTCTGCTTTCATCAACTGCAATAAGGAATGAACGACTTACATTGTCTTCATAAATTTCACCTTTGGTGGTGCAGGATAGCGAAGCTATCG
>JAYVNT010000526.1:0-2875 GCA_043758285.1 Flavobacterium sp. | reverse complement strand
CGATCTTGACAGAGAAAGTTTCCTTTATCACAAAGGCGATACTGTTTTAATTCCGGCTTCTTTGATTGATTTTCAGCTTTCTGGTAATGCCACAATCTTAGAAATTTATATTTCTTAGTTTGTTTTCTAAAGATTTAGTGTAATTTTGCACCGAATTTTAAAAATAAAGAAAATGCCAAGTGTTAAAAATTTAAAGAAAGATATTAACTTCGTATTGGGTGATATTATTGAAGCTGTTTACATTTATGAAATGACTACTTCAGGAAAACCATCTGACAAAACAAATGCTATCATTGATGAAGCTATCACGTCGTTTGACGGTTTGATTGAAAAAGTTAATGCGAAGAAAGTAGAAAATAAAAAAGCGCATTTCAAACAAATTAATGCAGATTTAGAACAAACTGCAAATCAATTGGTTGAAAAAATCAACGCACTTTAATAGAAAAAAGTTCAGAAATGTTTTGGTGAATTGAAATTCACTTTTATATTTGCAGAACTATTACGCTGCCAGCGTAGCTCAGTTGGCTAGAGCAGCTGATTTGTAATCAGCAGGTCGTGGGTTCGAGTCCCTCCGCCGGCTCCTTGTAAAAACCATTCCAGATAACGGAATGGTTTTTTGTTTAAATTTAATTTTGCGTAAGAAGCCCATCCCAATTTTCAGAAAGAATTTTTAGATGAAACTTATTTCAGTAACTCTATTCCAGTAATTTTAAAATTAAACTATAGTAAACAACAATGGTGCGAATTTGTTCCAAGACCTTTATTTGATTAAATTTGCTAACCCAACCTTTCGGGATAATAAATAATGGCAAACTTCAAACAAAGCTGGAATATCAAATCAAATTGGCAATTATTTGTTATTATATTAGTATTTGCAATCACAGGTTCTAGTGCAGCTTATCTTTCAAAACCTATTTTAGCCAACTTTGGAATTACAAAAGAAACATGCTCTGCTTGGGAATATTATCCATCATATATTATCCTAATTTTTCCAATATATCAAATTCTTTTAGTTGGTTTTGGATTTCTTTTTGGACAATTTACTTTCTTTTGGGCATTCGAAAAAAAAATGCTACTTAGTTTTGGGTTGGGTTTTTTGATTGGTGCAAAAAAAAATCCCAAATAAATTCGGGATTAATTTCTGCTAAATCTATTTGAAACAAAAAGGGTAATTATTTCTCGTTCTTCAATAAATTGAAAAAATCGTTTCTATTTTCTTTTTCGTTAAATATTCCTCCATATTGAATAGTTGAGGTGTAGCTACTCTCGTCTTTAATTCCTCTACTTGATACACACAAATGCTTAGCTTCCATTACAACAATAACGCTGTCCGTATCTAAAACTGATTTCAATTCGTTGAAAATTTGCATGATCAAGCGCTCTTGAACTTGTGGTCTTCTGGAATAATAATCTACAATTCTATTCAATTTGGATAACCCGATTACTTTTCCGCTTGAGACATAACCAATATGCGCTTTACCAATGATTGGTAAAAAGTGATGCTCGCAAGTTGAATTGAAACTGATATCTGCTTCAACCAACATTTTATCGTAGTGATAAGAATTATCAAAAACAGATATTTTTGGTTTATTTGCGGGATTTAAACCAGAAAATATTTCTTGGATAAACATTTTAGCAACCCGGTGCGGCGTTCCTCGCAAACTATCATCAGTCATGTCTAGTCCCATTTCCTCCATTATATTGTAGAAATGATTTTCAATAGTTGCCATTTTTTCTTTATCAGATTTATCGAAAGAATCAGCTCTCAATGGCGTGTCTGCGGAAGTCATTTGATGATTGTCACCTATCAGTTCAAATAATTCTTTTTCAATGGATGTGTTCATAAGAATTAATATTTTTTTGTTTAACAAATATAATATAAACTTAAACAACTTTTTCTTTTTATTAGAAATTTATATCCTATCAGACTATAAAAAAACCTTATACTGTTCTATAAAAGAAAATACTTTGTTACTTTGTAAAAAATTCACTCCATGATTATTGCTAAAAATATTCACAAATACTACGACAGTTTACATGTTCTGAAAGGAGTTGATTTACACATTCAGAAAGGAGAGATTGTATCCATTGTTGGTTCATCAGGCGCAGGAAAAACGACCTTATTACAAATTCTAGGAACACTTGATAATCCTACTATTTCAAAAGACGTAACGCTTGAAATAAATGGAGAAAACGTGTTGAAAATGAAAGATAAAGCAATATCCAAGTTTAGAAACACCCATTTGGGTTTTATATTTCAGTTTCATCAATTATTACCTGAGTTTACCGCTTTGGAAAACGTTTGTATTCCTGCTTTTATTGCAGGAAAAAATAAATCATCGACAGAAGTTGAAGCTAAACGATTGTTAGATTATCTTGGCTTATCAAAAAGAATAAATCACAAACCAAACGAACTCTCTGGAGGGGAACAACAACGTGTAGCTGTTGCTCGGGCTTTGATTAATAAACCGGCTGTTATTTTTGCTGATGAACCTTCGGGTAATCTTGATACCGTTTCGGCGGAAAACTTGCATCAATTGTTTTTTAAATTGCGGGATGAATTTGGGCAAACCTTTGTGATTGTTACCCACAACGAGGCATTTGCCGATTTGGCTGATAGAAAGTTAGTGATGAAAGATGGACTAATCGTTTGACGATATGATACTTATTCTACTTAGTTGGTTATACATTTTTTTTACGACACTTACATTTGGTATTGCTTTTTCAAAAGTTTTACGATTGCAACAGTTTGAGCTTGTCATCACCACTATCATAGGATTATTTACAATTACACTTCTGGCAACTGTGTGGGCTTTCTTTGGACCAATCAATATTCTATTTCACATCATTTTAATGCTGTTGACAGTTCTTTTTT
>JAYVNT010000525.1:0-2885 GCA_043758285.1 Flavobacterium sp. | reverse complement strand
AGAGGTTGGGATTTAGAAAAGGATATTATTACCACAACCATTGGGAGAAAGACCTTATTGGATGCCTATTATAAAAAAACATCCCGATAATTATCGGGATGTTTCTTAATTAGCAATAGTGTCGAAGTTCATGTTTCCAACTTTTACGATATTCAATGCACAAGAATATTGAAATATTAAACGTATAGTTTCTTTTTTTGGTAACATTGTTTTTTTTGCTAATTTTCTTTTAGAGTAGAGTTTTGCCATATAAAAAAATAATTAAGTTTAGTTTGTTTATATAATAACGTAAAAAAATAACTTTTATTGTTTACATGGGTAAATAAATTTTATTTTTTTCTATAACCTTTCTTAAATTCGAGATTGCATAACGCATTCTTCCCAATGTTGTATTGACGCTAACACCTGTTAAATCTGCTATTTCCTTGAAACTCATATCTGAATAATAGCGCATTATCAACACTTCTTTTTGGTCGTGAGGCAATTTTTGAATTATCTTTTTTAAATCAATATCCACTTGATTTTTTATTATTTTCTTTTCAGCATTAAGCGAGTTGTCTTTCATAAAAGTAAAAACTGGAAAATCTTCTGTGTCTCTCTTTAAAGGCATCTTTTTATCTTCACGAAATTTATCTACAATTAAATTATTGGAGATACGTAAAACCCAAGATAAAAACTTACCTTCTTCGTTATAATATTTTTTACTTTTTAAGGTATGTATTACTTTAAAAAAAGTATCTTGAAAAATATCTTCAGTCAGATCTCTATCAGAAACCTTTAAATAGATATAAGAATAAATTTTTGATTGGTGCCTTTCAACAAGAATAGCTAGCGAGTTTTCGTCACCAGCAATGTATTTGTTTACTAATATCGCATCAGGGAGTTGCGTTTTTACAATAATATTACTTTTTAGTAAGTGTTTAAAAAAAGAGATTTTTAATCTAAAAAGTAATAATTATCTATAGGCAAAAGTTTTTTTGTGGGTTATTATAAACCAAATTTAACATAATTTTAAATTAATAAACAAATAAAATTTAAAAATTAACTAAAATAAATATAATCAACTCCTATTTTATAAACAAAACAATAGTGCTAAACTAGGTTTTAAAATCAGTTGGTAATTGATTACCTTTGCATTTATTCACTTTTTTTGCCATGAAGAGTTCCGAGATTGCTACACTAGAACCCAAAAAAAACATTCTAATTAAAGGTGCACAAATCCATAATTTAAAAAATTTGGATGTTGTTATTCCCCGTAATCAATTAGTGGTTATCACAGGACTTTCGGGTTCTGGAAAGTCAAGCTTAGCATTTGATACCCTTTATGCCGAAGGACAACGCCGTTATGTGGAGAGTTTGTCTTCTTATGCACGACAGTTTTTAGGACGGTTAGACAAACCAAAAGTAGAATACATTAAAGGAATTGCACCAGCTATTGCCATTGAACAAAAAGTAAATACAACTAATGCCCGTTCTACCGTTGGGACTTCCACCGAAATTTATGATTATCTAAAATTGCTTTTTGCTCGAATTGGTAAAACCTTTTCTCCCATTTCAGGAAATGAAGTTAGAAAAGATACCATTGCTGATGTAATGAATTCCGTAAAAACCTTTGCATTGGAAAGTAAATGGTTGCTTCTTGCCCCTATTCATTTGGAAAAAGGGCGGCAATTGGAAGACAAACTGAAGGTATTGTTGCAACAAGGTTTCGCAAGGATATTAGTCAATAATGAAATGGTTCGTTTAGACGAGATTGACCAACACACGTTAGACAACAAAGATATTCTTCTCATCATTGACCGAATTGTGGTTAAAGAAGAAGAAGAATTTTATAATCGGTTAGCGGATGCTACTCAAACCGCTTTTTTTGAAGGTAAAGGCGTTTGCTATCTACAAGAAGTTGAAACCAATAAGCGGATAGAATTTAATGCCAATTTTGAATTGGATGGTATTGCATTTTTAGAACCAAACGTTCATCTTTTTAGTTTTAACAATCCTTATGGTGCGTGTCCAACCTGCGAAGGTTATGGCAATATTATTGGCATTGACGATGAATTGGTTATTCCAAACACGGCGCTATCCGTCTTTGAAAATGCTATCTTTCCGTGGCGTGGCGAAAGCATGAGCTGGTATCGCGACCAATTGGTAAACAATGCGTATAAGTTTGATTTTCCTATTCACAAACCTTATTTTGAATTAACTGAAGAACAAAAAGAATTGGTTTGGAAAGGGAATAAATTTTTCACAGGATTAAATGATTTTTTCAAAGAACTAGAAGATAAAAATTATAAAATTCAAAACCGCGTGATGCTATCTCGTTATCGTGGGAAAACCAAATGTGGCACTTGCAAAGGGAAACGTTTGCGCAAAGAAGCTAATTATATATCAGTTGGAGGAAAAACTATTTCTGAGTTGGTCGATTTATCTATCAAGCGACTAATTCCTTTTTTTAACGAACTTACGCTTTCTGATTATGATCAAAAAGTAGCTAAACGGCTTTTGATAGAAATCAATAATAGATTGGCTTTTTTGAGCGACGTTGGTTTGGATTATCTGACCTTGAATAGAAATTCGGCAACGCTTTCTGGCGGTGAGTCGCAACGAATTAATCTTGCCACTTCATTGGGTAGTAGTTTAGTTGGTTCAATGTATATACTTGACGAACCGAGTATTGGGTTACATCCAAAAGATACCGAACGGTTGATTAAAGTGTTGAAAAACCTTCGCGATTTAGGCAACACGGTTATTGTGGTGGAACACGACGAAGACATTATGAAAGCCGCCGATAGAATTATTGACATTGGTCCAGAGGCAGGAACTTTTGGTGGCGAATTAGTGGCTGAAGGTAGTTTTGATGAAATTCTGAAATCAGACTCTTTAACATC
>JAYVNT010000524.1:0-9012 GCA_043758285.1 Flavobacterium sp. | reverse complement strand
AGTTGCCATCATTTGACCATTGGCATCGAAAACGCTTCCATAATCGGCACTCAAAAGAATATGAATATCGCTTTTGGATAAATTCAAACTCGAAAGTTGGTCCAAAGCGTATTGTATTTGAAAATAATTGACTGCTGTATGCAACGCTGCCGCACCCAATCCGCAAGAAATGTAAAAGAAGATGAATTTTTTGGCACCCCAAAAATGTTCCAACGCTGAACCAAAAGAAACCAAGGCAAACATATTGAAAACAATATGCATCAAATTGGGCATTGGTGCATGCATAAACATACTAGTCAACGGTTGCCAAGCTCTAAAATTTGGGCTTTCAGGATAATATAAAGAAAACAACGGATAAGCTGCCGCTACAAATTGTGATCCTATAAAAAATATAATATTAATAATCAGTAACTGCTTAACAGTTTCGGTCATTTTCATCATAGGTTGAATTTTTTATCTAAATCTTCCACACTCATGGTGATGAAAGTTGGTTTTTGAAATGGGGAAACATTGGGTTCTCGGCACGCAAAAAGATTGTGCACCAAATTTTCTTGTTCTTTTTCGGTTAAATAGGTTCCGGTTTTTACTGCTAAACTTCGCGCCATCGATTTGGCTATGGTGTCATTCTGACTAAAACTACTATCGGGAATACCGTCTTGTAAATCGCTCAATAACTCTTCCAAAACGATAAAAATCTCGCTTTCGGTCACATTAACAGGCAAACCTGAAATGACCACATGGTCTTCGTTAATCATTTCAAAAACAAAACCGGTATTTTCCAAAGACGATTTTAATTCGACTATCAATTCAATTTCCGCAGACGAATAATACAATTGTAACGGAAATAACAATTGCTGACTTAATGCTTGATGCACCGTCATGCTAGTCAAAAATTCTTCATACAACACACGTTCGTGCGCTCGTTTCTGATTGATAATCACCATGCCTGATTTTATTGGGCTAACGATATATTTTTTTTGAATTTGATACGTCCGTTTAACTTCCTGCTCTATTTCATTTTCTTCAAACAATGATGAAGTTACCGCTTCATTTTCAAAAGTCATTTCAGCAATATCATGACTGGCTTGCTTTAAACCAACATACAGACTTTCCCAACTGGGTTGCGCTTCGGGTTTTCTATAATTGGAAGAAGAAGCAAAAGATTTACTTGATTTCTCTTCCGAAAACGGATTGTATTCTCTGTCAACTTGAACTGTTGGATATTCCGCATCTTTATTTAGATACTGATATGGTGTGTCCAAATTTGGATCTCTATCGAAATCTAAAATGGGCGCTACATTAAATTGTCCCAAACTGTGTTTAATTGACGAACGCAAAATAGCATACAAAGCGTGCTCATCGTCAAACTTAATTTCCGTTTTTGTGGGATGAATGTTGATGTCAATCGTATGTGGCGGCACATCTAAGTATAAAAAATAACTCGGCTGTGCACCAGCTGAAAGCAAACCTTCATATGCAGCCATAACGGCGTGATGCAGATAACCACTTTTGATAAATCGGTTGTTGACAAAAAAGAACTGCTCGCCTCTATTCTTCTTCGAGAATTCGGGTTTGCCAATAAAGCCGTAAAGATTTAAGATTTCGGTTTCTTCTTTTGTGGGAACTAATTTTTCATTGGTTTTGCCCGAAAAAATATTCACTATGCGTTGTCTGAAATTCGATATCGGCAAGTTGAACATTTCACTTCCGTTGTGATACATTGTAAAATGAATATTAGGATGCGCCATCGCTACCCGCTGAAATTCGTCAACAATATACCGTTGTTCCACCGTATCCGATTTTAAGAAATTGCGTCGCGCTGGAATATTAAAAAACAAATTCTTTACCGAAAATGAAGTTCCCTTTGGTAACACGGCTGGTTCTTGCGAAACAAATTTGCTTCCTTCAATAATGATGTGTGTGCCTAATTCTTCTTGATCTTGCTTGGTTTTCATTTCCACATGCGCAATCGCGGCTATGGATGCTAATGCTTCGCCACGAAACCCTTTGGTGTGTAATGAAAATAAATCTTCGGCATGACGGATTTTTGAAGTAGCATGACGCTCAAAACACAAACGCGAATCCGTGATGCTCATCCCAACGCCATTATCAATCACTTGAATTAAGGATTTTCCAGCGTCTTTAACAATCAGTTTAATGTCGGTGGCTTTTGCATCAACAGCATTTTCTAATAATTCTTTGACTACAGAAGCTGGTCGTTGCACTACTTCGCCAGCAGCAATTTGATTGGCAACATGATCGGGAAGTAATTGAATTATGCTTGACATATTTAGTGTTCAGTAAGAAAATCGAAGTTAGCAAATTTAAGCAAAAAGAATGTGGATTTCATAGTTAATACTTCCCAAAAAAAGAGGTTTTGACTAAACCATGATTGCCTTGCCCAAAGAAGTGCATACAAGCGGCATATTGAACCCTAAAAACGTATTGATTTGCTAGACAAAAACCCGACGAGGTTGCGAGACACTTTCGTATTGATACGGAAGCTCCAAAACAATGATTGAGAACCTTTCGTATTGATACGGAAGCTCATTGAAGAAAACAAAACAAAATAATGCCACTTTCTTTTCTTTAAAAAAAAAGTAACAAGTAAAAGCAGCACTAAATCATGCAGTGTGATTGCGTTTTGAAGATTATAAGTATCAAAACTATTTTCCTCCAAACAAAGACTTTTTCAGAGAAGATTTTAAATAGGATTTATAAAGTGTTGCCATTTTTATGGCGGTTATGGCGGCTTCAGTTCCTTTGTTTCCATGAGCGCCTCCACTCCTGTCAATGGATTGTTGTTCGTTGTTATCCGTCAGCACACAAAATATTACGGGCATTGCTCCCAGTGTGTTTAATTTGGCAATGCCCTGTGTTACACCTTGACAAACAAAATCAAAGTGCATCGTTTCGCCTTTGATAACTGAGCCAATGGTGATAATGGCGTCAAACCTGAGTGACTTCATCATTAGTTTGGCTCCATAAATGAGTTCAAAACTTCCAGGCACATTCAAACGTTCAATGTTTTTGGGCAATGCACCACAGTCTAACAAGGCAGCTTCTGCTCCTGCATAAAGACCATTCGTGATGTGTTCGTTCCATTCTGAAACAACAATCCCAAACCGAAAATCTTTCGCGTTTGGGATTGTTGTTTTATCGTAATTGGATAAGTTTTTGTTTGCCGTAGCCATGATTCTATAGTGTTCAGTTATGAGTAGTTAGTGTTCCGTAACATATTAACTGCCTACTAAACACTGAATACTGGTGACTATTGCTGCGCTAATCCAATCAAAGCATCAATACCTTGTGATTCAGGAGTTGCATCATAATTGTCTTTGATATCGGTGAAATATTTTAAAGCATCTGCTTTATTTCCTAATGCTAATGCTGTTTTACCCGCTTTTAATAAAAATCGTGGTCGTGTAAAATCGTTTTTATTAGCGTCAGCAGCTTTGATATAATATTCTAATGCTTCTTTAGGTTTGTTTTGTTGCGCATACGCATCGCCTATTGCACCTTTTGCCAAAGTACTCAACATAATATCATCCGAAGAGAATTTTTCTAAACTTGTAATGGCTTCAGCGTATTTTTTGGTATTCAAATAGGCAATTCCAGCATAATAGTTGGCTAAATTTCCAGCATCAGTGCCTGAATATTCGTCTGCGATTTTTACCGCTCCAAATTTCCCTTCCGAACCTTTCAAAACTAAATTGAATAACGAATCAGATTTTGTTCCTGTAGCATCATCAACCGCTTTCTGGAAATTTTGTTGGGCAACAAATAATTCATTGGCTGCTTCTTCTTGTTTTGGTTCAGCTATAAATTTTTGATACAATAAATAAGAAACTGTAGCTAAAGCAACAATTGTGAGGAAACCTAAAATATATTTTTGGTTTTTAGCAACAAAATCTTCTGCTTTTGAAGCAGTTTGGTCTAATGTTTCAAATGCTTTTGCAGTCGCGCTGTCTTTTGCATCTACGTTTACATCTTCAATAAAATTGTTGTCTAATTTTTCCGCTTTTGGTTTTGGTTCTTTATATCCTCTTTTGTTAAAAGTTGCCATCTATTTTTAATTTAGTGTGCGCAAAAATAAAATTTTAATTCAAATTTAAAAGCTATTTTTCTCGTTATTTTTGAATAATTTGCACCTCTTTATTTATAGGAATAAAATCAAAACCGCTTAATTTCATTTTTACTCCTATAAATAAGGCGTTAAAGCACTAATTTTAAACAAAAACTAAATTGTTTTTAAAGCGAATTTCATTACTCAATTATAAAAATTTCTCGGAAGCTACCTTCGAATTGGATGCGAAAATCAATTGTTTTGTGGGTAAAAACGGCATTGGAAAAACAAATATTCTCGATGCCATCTATCATTTGGCAAACGGAAAAAGCTATTTTAACCCTTTAGCCGTACAAAATATTAAGCACAACGAAGAGTTTTTTGTAGTTGATGGCGAATTTGAAAAAAATGAAAGAAGTGAGCAAATACTTTGCAGTTTAAAAAAAGGGCAAAAGAAAATCCTAAAACGAAACGGTAAAACATACGAGAAATTCTCGGATCATGTTGGGTTTATTCCGTTAGTCATCATATCGCCAGCCGATAGCGATTTGATTATTGAAGGCAGTGAAACCCGAAGAAAGTTTATCGATAGTGTGATTTCGCAATTGGATAGTTCTTATTTACAGCAGCTTATTCAATACCAAAAAATTATTAGTCAACGCAACGCATTGCTGAAATATTTTGCGCTCAATCACGTGTTTGAAACGGATACGTTATCCATATATAATGAGCAACTGAATGTTTTAGGTCAAGCCATTTTTGAAAAGCGGCAAAAATTCTTGGTAGATTTTATTCCGATTTTTAACAATTATCATCGTGAAATTTCTAACAAAGCAGAAACCGTACAGTTAGTCTATCAAAGTGATTTGTTTGAAAAAGGCATGTTGACATTATTAGAGGAAAACATAAATAAAGACAGAGCATTGCACTATACTTCGGTTGGCGTTCACAAAGACGACTTGTTGTTTGAAATTGATAATTATCCAATAAAGAAGTTCGGTTCTCAAGGGCAACAAAAATCATTTCTTATTGCCTTGAAACTCGCTCAATTTGATTTTGTAAAAAGACAAAGTGGCGAAAAACCGATTTTATTGTTTGATGATATCTTTGATAAGCTTGATGAATTTCGCGTGAGCAAAATCATTGAGATGGTTAATAATGAGGAATTCGGACAATTATTTATTTCAGACACACATCCGGAGAGAACAGAAAACATAGTAAAAACAACACATCAAAGTTATAGAATTTTTAATCTTTAGTATTACTCAAATTTGTAATTTAGCATCAAAATTTTTAAAAATGAAATCAAAACTTTTTCCCTTTTTGTTACTTCCCTTTCTTTTCATAAGTTGTCAAGGACAATCCTCTAAGTCAATTCAAACTATCGATGTAAAATCGTTTGCTGAAAAGCTAAAAACTACTAAAAATACACAATTATTGGACGTTAGAACTCCAGAAGAATATGCCACAGAACATATTGGTAATGCCGTAAATGTAAATTGGAATGGCGATGATTTCATTACCAAAGCTAGTAAATATGATAAATCAAAACCTGTTTTTGTGTATTGCAAAGTTGGTGGAAGAAGTGCTCAAGCTGCAGATAAATTAGCCGAATTGGGTTTCAAAGAAATCTACAATCTTGATGGTGGCATCATGAAATGGAACGTTGCTGGAAATGGAAAACCAAGTGATAAAATCATTGGAATGTGTGACCAAGAATACAGCGAATTACTTAAGTCAAGCGGCAGAGTGCTAATTGATTTTAATGCCAAATGGTGTGCTCCATGTCAAAAAATGAAATCTTATATTCTGAAATTGCAAACTGAAATGGCAGCCCAAATTAAAATCGTTCAACTAGATGCTGATGAAAACAAAACATTGGTTGAACAACTGAAATTAGAGGGATTGCCAACTATAATTGTGTATGAAAAAGGAAAAGAAGTTTGGAGGAATGTAGGGTATATTTCAGAAGACGATTTAAAAAAACATTTGTAGTATGATGACCAAAGAAGCACTTCAGTTTCTTGAAGATTTAATTGCCAACAATAATACTGATTGGATGCATGCCAACAAAAAACGGTATGAAAATTACAAGAAAGATTATCACAATTATATTGCTTCATTATTAGCAGCTATGAAACCTTTGGACAAAACTTTGGAACCATTGGAAGTTAAAAACTGTACGTTTCGCATCAATCGTGATATTCGTTTTTCAAAAGATAAATCGCCATACAAAACGAATATGGGTGTTTGGTTTACACAAAATAAATTTCGAAAAAATAGTCCTGGTTATTACATTCATTTCGAAAAAGGAAAATCATTTATCGCAGGTGGTGTTTGGTGTCCAGAACCCAATGAATTGAAACAAATCAGAAAAGAAATTGCGTTTTTTTATGAAGATTTGGAGACGATAGTAAATGATAAAAAATTTAAATCGGAATATGGAAACTTATCGCGTGATGAAAATAATACGCTCAAAAAAGCACCAAAAGACTTTGACCCCAATCATCCAGCTATTGAGTTTTTGAAATTAAAAAGTTTTACTGCTTCGGAAAAGATTGACGACAAATTATTTTTAGACCCAAATTTTAGTAAAATTATAACCGAAAAACTGATTGTTTTAAAACCGATGAATGACTTTTTAAAAAGAGCTTTAGAAACGGAAGAATAAGAAAAATGTCGAAAAAAAGAATTTTATTTCTTGGTGAAACCTATCGCGCTGATGCAATCACTTGGATGAACGGTCTGAAGGAATTTGGCGACTTTGAAATCGTCACATGGGAACTTCAGACAAGCAGTAACGGCATGAACAGAATTAAAAGACTTTTTGAATTAACCAAAGCTATTTTGACTATAAAAAGTATCGTTAAAAAATTTAATCCCGATATGGTTATTGCTGAACGAACTACTAGTTATGGTTATTTAGCAGCACTTTCTGGGATTAAACCTGTAGTAATTGCGCAACAAGGAATTTCAGATTTATGGCCACATAATTCTCCATTATATATCTTCAAAAAAATGCTTCAAGATTATGCTTTCAAAAAAGCAGATTTAATACATGCCTGGGGCAGTGTTATGGAAAACCACATGAAGGAAAGCAGCGTAAATATGTCAAAAGTTATGGTCTTGCCAAAGGGAATAAACCTAGATTTCTTTGAATTTAAAGATAATCATAATGACACTATAATCGATGCCATTGTCACTCGTGCTTTGCAACCAGAATACCAACATGATTTGATTATGAAAGCATTCTCAATTGTTAAGCAAAAAAATATTCCGTTCAAACTCACAATCATTGGAGAGGGAACAGAGTTGAAAAAATTAAAATGTTTGGCACAGAAATTAAGCATACAAAATGAAGTTATTTTCGCAGGAAAAATTGATAATGATAATATTCCAAAATTTCTTCATCAAGCAAATTTTTACATTAGCATGCCAATAACCGAAGGAGTTTCTAGTTCTCTTTTTGAAGCAATGGCATGTGGTTGTTTTCCTGTTGTAAGTGATTTACCCGGCAATAGGAGTTGGATATCACAAAAAGTTAACGGAATACTTGTGCCTTCAAAAAATGAGTTTAAATTAGCCGAAGAGATTGAGTGGGCATTCAAAAATAATGACTTTACAAAAAAATCTATAACTGAAAATAGAAAACTTATTGAACAAAATGTCAACTACAAAATCAATATGAAAAAAATTGCTATTACTTATCATGATTTAATTAATTCTAAATCAATCCCTACTTACTAATTTATGTGTGGCATCAACGGAATTCTGCATTTAAATAATAAATCAGTTGATAAAAATCAATTGATAAAAATGCGTGATATATTGGAACATCGTGGCCCCGATGATTCAGGCATTTATATTAACAATAACATCGGTCTGGGTCACAGACGTTTATCTATTATTGACACTTCTGCAGCTGGACATCAACCATTTTTTTCTGATGACGGTAGGTATATAATTGTATTTAACGGAGAAATTTATAACTACCAAGAATTTTATCCTGAATTAAAAAGCAAAGGAATTAACCTAAAATCGGGTTCTGATACTGAAGTTTTACTAAAACTTTATGAATTATACGGTATGGAAATGCTCCACAAACTCAACGGAATGTTTGCTTTTGCCCTTTGGGACACACAGGAAAAAAAGTTGACGCTTTGTCGAGATAGAATGGGAGTAAAACCATTGTATTACTGTATTTATCAAAACACTTTATATTTTGCTTCTGAGCAAAAAGCAATTTTTACAGCTGGTGTTCCTTTAGAAGTTTCTGAAGACGGAATGGAAGAATATTTCTTTAACCGATTTGTGGCTGGTGAAAGAACATTGTTCGCGCACATCAAAAAGATTTTACCCGGACATTATATGACCATTGATGAAGATGGAAAAAGTAAAACCACAAGATGGTGGAATTTAAAAGAAAAAATTCAAAATCATGTACAAATTCTAAATCCAAAAAAATGGTTTGAAGAAACTTTCTTTGAATCTATAAGATTGAGAATGGTTAGCGATGTTGCCGTGGGTGTCTTGCTTAGTGGTGGATTGGATTCTTGTTCGATATTATCATCAATGCATGAACAAAAATTTGAAAAAATTGAAACGTTCAATATCAGTTTTTCTGAAGAAGAGCACAATGAATATCATTTGGCAAAAAAAATAACAAACCAATATGGATACACTTTCAATCATACCAAACTTGAAAATGAAAGTCTGTATCAAAACCTGAATGAGGCATCTTATTATCATGATGAACCTTTAATGCATCTCAACGAACCTCATTTATTGGCGATTGCTAAAATGGCTAAACCAAAAGTAAAAGTGCTTCTCTCTGGCGAAGGCGCTGATGAATTAATGGGTGGATACGTTAGATACAAAGCATTAAAAAACCCTTCTTTATTGAAAATAATTTCGCAACTAAATAAATTTGAAACCTTTAACAAAAG
>JAYVNT010000523.1:0-2887 GCA_043758285.1 Flavobacterium sp. | reverse complement strand
TGCTGGAAGAGATTTTGTTGTTAAGGTGAGGTAAATTTTCTTCTTCAGTTTTCGTTACCTATTTTTTTAAAAGCCTGAAATGTTAACAATTACTTTTTATTGAATGGTATTATGTGAACTGAAATGTGCGTGACAGCGAAAAACGTTTTGTATTACCTATGGACAAATTCTATTTACTTCAGCAATGTATTCTCCAAACGATGCATTCCATTTTACGGCTCTGCTGTAATCACCGCCAAGCCCTTTCACAATACCTAAGTTGTCTTTATACTCATTATATCTTCCGTTGTAATCACTTAGCCTGTCTTTTGGCGAAGTTTGTTCTGCTCTCGTTTTATGGTCGTCAAATTTCTTGTTCTGGTGATTTAAATCTTGAAAGTAATTAGTAACACCTCTGCCATCTGCAATCAACCAGCTTTCAAGCATTTCATCAATGCAACACATAATTACCTTTGCCATATCTATTCCAGCAGCTGTTAAGTTTTTTGTAAGTGTAGCTTTATCGTCATCACATTTACCTGTTCCGTGTTTCCATTTAGGCATTCTATCCCACATCATAAATACGTAGTCACACTTGTTTGCAAACATGGTTTCAACATCCAATGCACTATCGTTGATAACAGCATGTTTATTTCCAAGCGGTGAAATATTTTCCTGCAATATTTCAAAATGCTTGCACAGTTCTTTTGCGACATAAGTGTAAACCAGTTCATCTGGCCCTTGGTCTTGACATTCAAATATAAATCCTACTATCATATTATCTGCTGAATTTTCCTGTGGTGAATAATCTGCCCGGGGTAAACTTTTCAATCCATGCTTTCAATCTTTCTTCCGTAGCAGGAATATGATATTTGCAGAAGTCAACCTTCTTTTCAGTAACTATAATACTTTCTATTGGCAGCATGTCAAGGAGATAAGGTGAATGCGTTGTAATAACTATCTGCATTTCGCCAGATGTTGTTTCGTTCCTGATTTCATTTAGCAATAAACCAATAGTCCGGGGGTCTAATCCATTTTCAATTTCATCTACAAATAATACACTTGCTTTTTGTGGTGTATCAAAAACGGAAAGCAAAGCCAATATGCGTAATGTACCTGATGAAAGTAACCAACCGGGCAAGGGTTTACTGCTATCATGTGTTTCATGAAGCAATAATTCTACTTCCCGGTTAAATGTTTCCTGAATGTTGGGCTGAATTTGCTTAATGTAAGGCAACACAAAAATCATTTTCTGAACAATGCTGTCTAAATATTCCTGCCCCTGACTGCGTATCCATAAAATATATTCGGCTATGTTTCTGCCATCGTAATCTAAACGGATGTTTTTTGTTAAACGGTTTTGCATTACAGGTTTACCCATTTCATGAGCATTGAGATAAAGGAACTGCCAATCAGTTACATATTTTTGAAAGGCAGCAACATCCTCATGCAACAAAAAAGGATTACCATCACGAAGGGATAAAAGTAATGTGTTGCTTTTGTGTGTGTACTCTTTTCCCTCGCTGGCAGTTGTGTAAATTTGGCAAAAAGAATTTCCATTATTATCTATTGCGTTTGTGGCAAAAAGTGTAGTGCCGTTGCAATGTAATTCTTCGTTTTCTACAATGTAATTGTCGCCGGTTAAACTTAAATTGAATGACACCTGATATTCATAAACCTTTTTATTTACCTCACATTCCATCCAGATTAATATGGGTTGATGTTTTTGTTTAAACCCAAATTGCGAAACAGTGGTTTCTGATTGCTCTGCATGATAGTTACGCACTTTATCTAAACCACCCCAAACAGAAAAGGCTTCCTGAATGTTTTGTGTAAGGCACATGTGCAGCGTTCGCAACGCTTCCATTACACTGCTTTTGCCACTGCCATTATTGCCAATAAAAGCAGTAAACGGCTGTAATGGTAAATTAAGACAATGTTGTATTGCCTTAAAATTGGTTATTGATATTTTCTTTATCATGCTTCTAATTGAAATTTATTGTTACTAATATTCCAATATTCATTTTGAATTTGATTTCGGTCTTTTATGCTTAAATCTTTAAACGTGTCTAAAACTTGCAGCATTTCACTTTCGCTTAATTTATACAAGTGAAATACCAAAGCATCTATTTTGTTTTCATAATTGCTGGTTGGTAGTTTTTCTTTTTTGAGTTCAAGAATTTTATTGACAAGTTTTTCAATTTGCTTTTCTTCTTTCTCATTGGGGTAATAAACCAACAAGGGTTCCAATGCCTGAACGCTGATAATTAAATCTCCCATTCCTGTTTTGGGTGATGATTCAAATAATTGGTATTGACAAAGTTTTGAATTGAGCATTGCTGTGAGAAATTTTATTTTTTCTCCAGTTGCTATGCAAGTGCTGTCTAAACAATAAATTTCTTTATCTGAATATGAAAATCGAAGTAGTGAACCAATTCGTTTCCAAATGATTTTTTCTTTTGAAAGTTCTTTATAAAATGTAATTGGGTCTTGTGTCTCAAACCATTTGTGAGAAGTTTTCTTCCTTGTTTTTTCCAGCTCTCCATTTTCATTTTTAAATGTTTCACCTGTTTGATTTATTTTCGGTAGAAATCCTTCCAAGTATTTTTTTACAGCTTTGTATTTTGAAATGTCAATGTTCAATGCAGGAAAAGTTGAAATCAAATATCCACCGTCCCATTCAGTAAAATACTTTTCAATTTCTCTTCCTCTCAAGATAGGTTTCACAATTTCAGCACTCTTAGAGTCTTGCTTAATCAAATTTATTTTTTTGTCTGCATCAATAATGAAAGCTTCGTTCAACCCTGTTTTAATTCCAAAATTTATTTTAATGTTCCAATCCTTTAATGCTTTGCCTTTAAGAGAAATCTTATTTTTTATTTCTTGTTTAACTGGATTAAGAATTGTC
>JAYVNT010000522.1:0-2893 GCA_043758285.1 Flavobacterium sp. | reverse complement strand
TTTTGTTTGTTAACTTTTACTTTTATATCTTTATTCATCAGCGGTTGGGGTCAGACACAGCAATGAATTCCCAGCCTGCAGCAATACCCAATCGTTACAAGCAAGCTTACCGCAACACCCTACAAATTGACACAGACGACTGCCTTAACGATAAATTCATTAAATTCGCAGTCAGACATTTTAATTAAATATGAGTAAGAAAAAACGGGTTGCAGAAGCGATAAAGAAGGTAGTTTCGACTATGATGGACAAGGTGATGAACAATGTACTCGTAAACGACCCATTTATAAAAGAAAAACACCACTCATCTAAGCCACTTTACTCTGCATTAGTTCCTGACGAAATATTTAAAGGCTCACATTTTGAAAGAAGATTTGTAACGCCTTTTGGTGGCGTTTGGGAAAAGTTAGCCCAAGTTGTTGCTAATGAAAATCACGGACATTGTTCAATGGGACATAGTGTTACAGGCATCGTAGGAAGTGAAAGTTTAAGAAGAATACAAGAAGTTTTAAACAAGCTTGAACATAATGAAAAAGGTGTAGAAAAAACAAAACCAAATTGGGTAGATGAACTTGCATATATCAAAGCGGGTGGCGGTGAACCAATTCCAGTAAGTGTTACTTGCGACATTTATATTCATAACGAAGAGACAGATACAAAATACGCTTTCGAGTTAAAAGCACCACTTCCCAACAGTGACCAAACTAAAGTAAGCAAGGAAAAGATGCTGAAATTATTGGCAATGCAGCCTAAACAAGTTGACCACGCCTTTTATGCACTTGTCTATAATCCTTACGGCAAAAAGGAAGATTACAAATGGACTTTCCCAATGCGTTGGTTCAATATGCACAAAGACGTATCTGTATTAATTGGCAACGAATTTTGGGATTTAATTGGAGGCGAAGGCACTTATAAAACTTTCATTACAGAAGTAAACAAACTTGGTAAGGAATACAAAGAAAGAATTTACCGTGAGTTTTTAGAAATAGAGCCGCCTCAAAATTTTGACCAAACTTTACTAAAATAGACAACAATGGAAAAATCAAACTTCACATTCGTTGACCTATTTTCAGGTATTGGTGGCTTTAGAATGGCACTTGAAAACAACGGTGGACAATGTTTAAATTTTAGCGAAATAAGCACAGATGCAATTAACACATACTGCACAAACTCTAACGAGCCAATAGAAAAAAACTTGGGCGACATCACCAAAATAAAAGAGTTGCCACCTCACAACCTTTTAACAGCAGGCGTTCCCTGTCAAAGTTGGTCTATTGCAGGTAGAAACCTTGGCTTTGATGATGACAGAGGACAATTATGGAATGACACTATTTTCTTATTAAACCAGTCAAAACCAGACGCATTTATTTTTGAAAATGTAAAAGGATTAGTTGACCCAAGAAACAAAAAAGCATTAGCCTATATTTTACAAAGAATTGCATCGGCAGGTTATCACGCCAATTTCTATGTTTTAAATTCTTTCGATTATGGCGTACCCCAAAACAGAATTAGAATTTACATTGTGGGGTTCAAAAACAAAGAATTTGCAGACAAATTCATATTGCCAAAACCGCTTGACCAAAAAATAAAATTAGCAGACATTTTATCAGACTTCAATGAGAAAATTATTGATACTGAAAATGAAATGCCGAAAGATTTATTTGGCGAAGTCATTACTCAAAAAAGTATGAGTTTATCAACAAGCAACGGTCTAAATGATTATTTTCTTTTTAATGATTTACGAAATGGGCATTCGACAATTCATTCTTGGGACATTTTAGAAACAACCGAAAGACAAAAGAAAATCTGTTATTTATTACTCAAAAACAGGCGTAAAAGTGCTTATGGCGATTTGGACGGAAATCCTTTATCGTTGCAACATTTTCAAGGTTTAGACAGCACAATAACAGAAAACGAATTGGAAGAGTTGGTAGAATTAAAGATTTTAAAGAAAGAATACTATTCATTTACAATCAATAAATCTAAAATTGAAGATTTAACAGAAGATGAAACCCTTCTATTAAATCTGTGTGAAGACGATTTTTTAATAATGGACAAACTGAAAATGAATAGAGAATTAAAAGTAAAAAAAATTTCCATTTCAAAGACAATTTTACCACTAATTGAAAAAGGTATTTTAAAAAGCAACGAAGAACGTTACGATTTTAAAAACACCAAAATAAGTACAGGACTTTATGGAGTAAACAGAGTTTTTCTACCGACTTCAAATATTTTTCCGACACTTGTTGCAAGCGACACTAACGACTTTGTTACAACAAAAGTAATTTATGCAAAGAACGAGGCAGACCACAAAAAACAATTCGTTGAAAAAGTTTACAAAAAAGAAAACTACCGAAGAATTACAAAAGAAGAAGCCTGTATGATTCAAGGTTTTCCGAAAGACTATATTTTGCCCGAAAACAGAGCAAGATGGATGAAACTAATTGGCAATAGTGTTTCAGTTCCAGTAATAGAAATGTTGGGGAAGGCTATAATTGAAACAGGCGTTTTTAAAGACAAAACAATTAGCAAGTTGGACATAGCAAAGGTTCATAAAATGCCACCATACGAACTACAGACAAATAAGGCAAGACTAAACAAAGCCAGCTTGTAACATGGGGTTTTGCAATAGTTGGGCTTGATGTTCGTACAATGAGCATGGGTGCATATCCCAGCTTTTGTTTCGGCTTGACAAGCAACATTGAACATTAGTTATTAACATCATTTTCATATCTTTACCCAGCAGCGGTTACGGTCGGACGGAATACTAATACCCAACCATCGCAAAGCCCTGTTCGTTGTATGCCATTAAAACTAACATCATCATCTAAATGAAAATTGACGAACTAAAAACCTATCAAGAAGTCATTGCTTATTTGAATGGTCCCCGAGG
>JAYVNT010000521.1:0-2910 GCA_043758285.1 Flavobacterium sp. | reverse complement strand
CCGTTACGGAGGATGAAGAAAATCATGGTTATGACCCTTTCGACTATCTTTTACAACTTAAATATCAATATCTTCCATCTACTCAGGCAAGATGGTGTACGCAAAACTTGAAGTTAGTTCCCTTTGAAAAGTTTGTTGGGAATGACCCCGTAGTTTCTTATGTAGGAATTCGAGGAGATGAGAATAGGGAGGGATATATTTCAAGAAAAGCTAATATCCAGTCAATTTTTCCATTCCGAACAAATATTTGGAGTGAGGATGTTATTACAAAAGCCCTTTCAAATAGTACAATACCTTTTTATCAAAAACTCATAGCGGATAAAATCATTTCGCTTGAAAGTGATTTCATGGAAGCCCTACTTCAGCCCATTAGTTTGAAATTTTCGGTTAAAAAGAAAATAGATTTTTTACTTTACCTTAATACCAAATCGGTCAATAAATTGAGATTTGAGTATCTGAAAACAACTAATTATCCGCTTGCATCAGAATCAACGTTTTTACTTTCAGATAACGAAGATAATTTGGTAAAAGATGATATTTTTAGGATTTTACGTGAAAGCGGGGTTGGTGTACCAAAATATTATGACAAAGTGCCTTTTGAAATTAACGGGAAAAAGGGAGAATATTCACGAAGTCGGTCAGGGTGCTTTTTTTGTTTCTTTCAACAAAAAATTGAATGGGTTTGGTTGTTTGAACAACATCCAGACCTTTTTGAAAAAGCCAAAGCGTATGAAAAAGATGGGTATAATTGGAATGAGAATGAAACGCTCACTGAATTAACCCGCCCCGAAAGACTAACAAGGATTAAAGAGGATTATTTAAAAAAAGAAGAAGATAAAAATAATAAAAAACGGTCTAATAAACTTTTAGATATTTTAGAGGATTCTGATGATGATGAAATTGGTTGTGCAGCCTGTTTCATCTAAAAACAAAAAACTTATTTTGAAAATATGCAATCACTCAAAGAATATCAGGGATTTCCTGTAAACCTAAAAGACATTTCCAGAATTTTCACGCTTGTTCATGCCAATATGACAAGTAATCAAGAATTGCTGTCCGAGTCGGGTTTTGGAGATAATAAAGTTCGTGGAATGCTGGAATATTTAAAAGATTTTAGACTTTTAAAAGACAGGAAAACTTTATCTGAATTAGGTTCTTTGATATACAAGAATGATAGAACATTTAGTGAAAATTTTACAAAATGGATTATCTTATATCACTGGTCTAAGTTAGAAAATAACCCTATTCTTCATTACTTGATTAATGAGTTTATTGGTGGAAAGGAATTGGAAACTATAAAAGAAAACTTTATTTTTTGGGCAAATAAATTTCAGATAAAGACTAATTATGATAAAAATTTTATCGGTGGCTTGTTAAATAAAACGGTAAATTCTTTGGTTGATTCTGACACGGATGCTTTCAGAAACCTAAATCTATTCTTTAAAAATCAAGATAGAATCATCCGTGCAGAACCTTATGGGTTACACCCACTATTTTTAGGCTATATCATTTATGAGAACCGCAATGCTCGCACTTCAATTGGATTCGATGAGTTACTCAACGAAATTGGAAATATAGGTACATTCTTTGGACTCAACTCTAAAGAACTTGACAGTAAGATAGTTGAGATGGAAAATATTGGTATTATCAGAATGGTACAACACGCAGACCTGCACATGGTTGAGTTTATCTATCAAGGTTCAGCTTTTGGTTTATTAGAAAAATTTTATGACGAAAATTAACATATTTATTAATAATGTTAGCAAAGCTCGTAAACGAACTGCTATCGTTTTCATGGAAGACGAGTTGAAATCAACAATAGCGGAGTTCAATGCAAACAACGTAAAAATTATGGATTGTTGTGATTTGGTAACTAATGAAATTATTTTTTCAGACGACCAATTGCTAAAACTGATTTTTAATACCACTGTTGGAATAAAATCACTAATTTCCAATCTTGAACTTTTAATAGCTCCACGGATGAATGAACCCCAATTTTTGAAGAATTTTATTCAAAAATTGATTGTTAAAGAGCCATTAGAACCTGTTTTTATACTATTTTATTCAAAAATATTATACGATAAATTCAAGAACTTTTATAAGAACTACCAGCCTACCGAGTTCCATTTCTTAGATAACTTAGAAGAAGCATAATTTAAAAATAATGAAAATCAGTGAAATAATCGAACTGTCTTCCGCCTTCGCTGCCGAAGTGAATGTTGCACGAGACTTTAAATACAGATTAACCGAAAAAAATCAACACATTGACGGATATTTACCTACGTCGAGTTCGAGAAATATAGTCAAAACGATACTTGAAACAGTATCAACTCGAGATGACCGTAAACTTCATCTCATTACGGCTTCTTATGGTACTGGTAAGTCGTATTTGCTGTTGATGCTGGCTCATTTATCAGGAAATAATAAATCTGAGATTTTAGAGGAGTTCCGAAAAAAAATTGCTGATAAAGATGATCATCATAAAGATAATCTTAGTCAAACACTTGAAAATTATGTTGGTAAAAATGATTCATATTTGGTGATAATTCCAGAATATGGGTCAGATGATTTTGAACAATCATTATTCGTAGCACTCAATGAAGCACTAAAAAAAAATGGTATTAGTTTTGTTCCAACGACACATTACAGTAGAGCGTATGAAATATTAAAAAACTGGAAAGCAACAAATAGCTCACTATTCAAACAGTTAGAAGATAAGTTATATAATATTTCAGGTGAACAATTTATTAATCTACTCCAAAGTTGTGATAATGTAGCATATCAGAATTTTAAGAAATTATATAAAGAAATTAATACTACTATACAATTTGTATTATTGAACACTTTTTATATTTAATTTGGAGTAAATATTTATCAAAATCCACCCAGCTAATAATGTGATTACTAATT
>JAYVNT010000520.1:0-9087 GCA_043758285.1 Flavobacterium sp. | reverse complement strand
TTTAACTTCTTTAGTAAATGATATATCATTAGGGCAAGCCACTTATTACAACCGATTCGGAGCCGAAGGTAGAAGTGCTTTTGCATTTAGTTTGCGTTATTTTGGATTAGGAGAAATTGAATTGAGACAAAATGCAGATGATCCAGCACAAATTGTAAAACCAAACGAATTAGCTCTTGATGGTTCTTATTCTTTGAAACTGAGTGAACGTTTTTCGATGGCGGTAGCAGGTCGTTACATTCGTTCCGCTTTAAGAATTCCTGACGCAACTTCAGGAGATGCAAAACCCGCAAGTTCATTTGCTGTTGATATAGCTGGTTATTATGTTGGAGAAGAAGCCGCTTTTTCTAGTTTTAATGGTCGCTTACGTCTTGGTTTTAATTTCCAAAATATGGGTCCAAAAATTAATTATGATGCAGGAACATCACAAGATCAAAGTGCTAACTTTCTTCCAGCCAACATGAGAATTGGCGCCGGTTATGACTTTGTTTTAGATGATTTCAACAAGGTTACGGTAAGTGTTGAATTAGCCAAACTTTTAGTTCCAACACCTTTTTTAAGAGTTGACCCAGTATCTGTTTCCCCTGTTGACTCTAATAATAATGGTAAAATAGACCCTGCTGAAACAGCTGCAGCTACAACCCAATATAATAGCAACGTAACTGCAGCTAATGATGAAAATACAGCTAACAGAAGTAGATATAATAAAATCAATTGGGTATCCGGGATTTTTTCTTCTTTTGGCGATGCGCCAGGTGGATTTAGTGAAGAGCTCAAAGAATTTACCTATTCTGTTGGTGCCGAATATTTATACCAAGATTCTTTTGCTTTTCGTTTAGGATATTTCCATGAAAGTCCAATAAAAGGAGCCAGAAAATTTTTCTCTCTAGGAGCTGGATTTAAATACAATGTTGTTAAAGTAGATGTATCCTATTTATTCTCTGCTTCACAAATAAAAAATCCTCTAGAAAATACACTTCGTTTCTCACTAACGTTTAACTTTGGTGATAAATACGACGATTATTAGTAGCAAGTAAATAACATAAACAACATCCAAATTTCAAAAAGAGATTTGGATTTTTTTTCCTCAATAAATAATGAAAAAAATAGAAATCAATACCTCGTTCACGGCATATCCTTCCGTTGAAGAACTTCCGCAGGACGTCAAAGATTTAATGCAACAAGCTATAGAAATTAGAAAAAATGCTTACGCTCCTTATTCTAAATTCCGTGTTGGCGCAGCAATACTTCTAGACAACGGAAAAATTGTTTTAGGTTCCAATCAAGAAAATGCTGCCTACCCTTCAGGACTTTGTGCCGAAAGAGTAGCCATTTTTCAAACTGGTGCCATTTATCCTGGTGCAAAAATTATAAAAATGGTAATTTCTGCCGCTTCGGACACTAATAAAACGACAACACCAATTCCTCCGTGTGGTGGTTGCAGACAATCAATTTCTGAATATGAATTCAAACAAAACACGCCAATAGAAATCTATTTTATGGGTGAAAGTGGTGAAGTTTATAAATCAGATTCAATCAAAAATTTATTGCCCCTTAGTTTCGACAAAAACTTCTTGTAGTAACATAAAAATTACTCTTTTAAATTTTACTTCTTACTTGGAATGTTTTACTTTTGCCTTCCGACTATTCGGAAAGCAAATTTGTGAGTGTGTGAACTATTTTGCATTGAAATATAATTTTGAAAAAAAGCTTTAGAAAAAGTAACAAATGAAAGAAGTAACAAAAGAAGTTTATTTAAAGTGGTATGAAGATATGCTACTTTGGAGAAAGTTTGAAGACAAACTTGCAGCGCTTTATATTCAACAAAAAGTTAGAGGATTTCTTCACTTATATAATGGTCAGGAAGCAGTATTAGCGGGGGCATTACACGTTATGAATTTAGGCGGAAAAGACAAAATGATTACAGCTTATCGTAATCACGTTCAGCCAATCGGAATGGGTGTTGACCCAAGAAAAGTAATGGCAGAACTACTTGGAAAAGTAACAGGAACCTCAAAAGGAATGGGTGGTTCAATGCACATTTTCTCAAAAGAACACGGATTTTATGGTGGTCATGGTATCGTTGGAGCGCAGATTCCAGTTGGTGCTGGTATGGCTTTCGCCGATAAATATTTTGAAACTGGCGGTGTTACGCTTACCTATTTTGGTGATGGTGCAGCACGCCAAGGTTCATTGCATGAAGCATTCAACATGGCTATGTTATGGAAATTACCTGTAGTATTTATTTGTGAAAACAACGGTTACGCTATGGGAACATCAGTTGAAAGAACTGCAAATCATACTGATATCTGGAAACTTGGTTTGGGCTACGAAATGCCATGCGGACCAGTTGACGGAATGAATCCGGTAAAAGTTGCTGAAGCAATGCACGAAGCTATGGAAAGAGCACGTCGTGGTGACGGGCCAACTTTCTTAGAAATGAAAACATACAGATACAGAGGACACTCCATGTCGGATGCGCAATTATACCGTTCGAAAGAAGAAGTAGAAGAGTACAGAAAAATAGACCCAATCACTCAAGTTCTAGATATTATCAAAGAGAAGAACTATGCTACTGATGCAGAAATTGAAACTATCGATGAAAGAGTAAAAGATTTAGTAGAAGAATGCGTAACATTCGCGGAAGAATCTGCTTTCCCAGAAGTACAACAATTGTATGATGTGGTTTACGAACAAGAAAATTATCCTTTCATCCCTCACAGATTATAATTATGGCAACTAAAATCACAATGCCTCGCCTTAGCGATACGATGACAGAAGGAACTATTGCTACTTGGTTGAAAAAAGTGGGTGATAATATAAAAGAAGGTGATATCCTTGCCGAAATCGAAACCGATAAAGCCACAATGGAATTTGAATCATTCAATTCAGGAACTTTATTATACATAGGAATTCCCGTAGGAGGAACTGCTCCAGTTGATTCATTATTAGCCATCATCGGAAAAGATGGTGAAGATATTTCAGGAATGATTTCCGGAGAAACCCCAGCTGCAACTGAAACAAAAACTGAAGCTCGACCAGTTAAGGAAGAAGAACCACAAACAACAAACAATAAACCACAAACTTCAGAACTTCCAAAAGGAGTAATTGTAGTGACTATGCCTCGTTTGAGTGATACGATGACAGAAGGAACCGTGGCAACCTGGTTGAAAAAAGTGGGCGACGAAATAAAAGAAGGTGATATTCTTGCCGAAATCGAAACCGATAAAGCCACAATGGAATTTGAATCTTTCAACTCTGGTACTTTATTGTTTATCGGAATCAACGAAGGACAATCTGCTCCGGTTGATAGCGTTTTAGCAATCATCGGACCAGCAGGAACAGACATTACAGGCATAGCAGAAAATTATAAAAAAGGTGGTTCTGCTCCAACATCAGAAGCTCCTAAAACAGAAGCAGCACAGCCACAAACAACAAACCAAGAACCACAAACCTCTTCAGATAGAATTTTCGCTTCTCCACTAGCCAAACAAATTGCTAAAGATAAAGGAATTAATCTTTCTCAGTTAAAAGGCTCTGGCGAAAACGGACGTATCACTAAAAATGATGTTGAGAACTTTACTCCGTCTACTGTCCAACCAGCATCTGTAACTCAACTAACAACCGATAACTCACAACCGACAACTTCTGCGAGACCATTTGTCCCAACAGGAGAAAAAGATACCGAAGTAGTGAAAAATTCGCAAATGCGTAAAACCATTGCTATTCGTCTATCGGAATCAATCTTTACCGCACCGCATTTTTATTTAACAGTAGAAATTTCTATGGATGAAGCAATGAAATCTCGTGCAGCTATAAACAACATTCCTGATACAAAAGTATCGTTTAACGATATGGTTATCAAAGCCTGCGCAATGGCATTAAAGAGACATCCAAAAGTAAACACCCAATGGTCTGCTGATGCAATCATAATAAACCACCATGTGAATATTGGTGTTGCTGTAGCTGTTGAAGATGGTTTAGTTGTTCCGGTATTACCATTTACAGATCAAATGACTTTAACGCAAATTGGAGGAAATGTAAAAGACTTAGCTGGAAAAGCTAAATCTAAAAAACTGCAACCATCCGAAATGGAAGGAAGTACATTCACTGTTTCAAATCTTGGAATGTTCGGAATCCAGTCATTCACTTCTATCATCAATCAACCAAACTCAGCGATTTTATCTGTTGGTGCAATAGAAGAAAAACCGGTAGTTAGAGATGGTCAGATTGTAGTTGGAAACACGATGATGCTTACGTTAGCTTGCGATCACCGTACGGTTGACGGAGCAACTGGAGCACAATTCCTGCAAACACTAAGACAATATTTGGAAAACCCGGTAACGATGTTGGCTTAAGCCTCGTCGTTTTAACATAATAAATCCCGTTTCGAAAGTTCAGAACGGGATTTTCTTTTTAAATTAGAGACAAATAAAATTCAAGATGAAAAAATTAAGTTTACTAATAGTTATTATCACTTTCACTGCTTGCCAAAAAAAAGAAGCTGTAGCTAAAAACCATATTGTAAAAGATACCCATTCCTTTTCAAATCCGTCTGAAGCTGTTGCTAAACATTTAGATTTAGATATTAAAGTTGATTTTGATACGCAAACTATTTCTGGAAAAGCTTCGTGGCAGATTGATAATATCTCAAAAGGAAATGAAATTATCTTCGATGAAAACACGCTCAATATAACCAAAGTGACTCTAGGCGACAATGAAAAAGAAACCAAATACGAACTCGGAAAAGAAGTAGAATTCCACGGAAAACCGCTTCACATAACTATCGAACCTAACACTACCAAAGTCAACATCTATTACAATACAACCAAAGACGGCGTAGCACTGCAATGGTTAAAACCAGCACAAACAGCTAATAAAAAGAAACCTTTCTTATTTTCTCAAGGCGAAAGCATTTGGTCCCGCACCTGGATTCCGTGTCAGGATTCCCCTGGCGTTCGCTTTACTTATAATGCTAAAGTTACTATTCCAAAAGATTTAATGGCAGTAATGAGCGCCGTAAATCCACAACAGAAAAACAATACAGGAGTGTATACTTTTCAGCAAGAAAAAGCCATTCCATCATATCTAATGGCAATCGCAGTGGGTGACATCGAATTCAAATCTATTGATAACAGAACCGGAGTTTATGCAGAACATTCGGTAATTAATAAAGCCGCTTGGGAGTTTGCAAAGCTAGGAGATATGGTTGATGCTGCCGAAAAGCTCTTTGGACCTTATCGTTGGGGAAGATATGATGTTATTGTATTGCCCCCAAGTTTCCCTTATGGCGGCATGGAAAATCCAAACTTAACGTTCCTTACACCAACAGTTTTAGCTGGAGATCGTTCGTTAACGAGTTTATTGGCGCACGAATTGGGACATAGCTGGAGCGGCAATTTAGTAACCAATGCCACTTGGGATGACATTTGGCTTAACGAAGGATTTACAACCTATGTAGAACACCGCATCGGCGAAGAAGTATTTGGCGTTAACGAAGCCAAAATGCAGGATGTCCTTAGCCGAAAAGTACTAGAAATCAATTTAGACGAAATAGGAAAAGACAGTCCCGATTCACGATTAAAAGTAGACACTTCAGGAAGAAATCCCGATGACGGCCTGAGTGATATTCCTTATGAAAAAGGATATGCATTTTTACAAACTATTGAAACTGCTGTCGGACGCAAAAAATTCGATAACTTCCTTACCGCTTATTTCAAGGCGCACGCTTTCCAATCAATCACAACAGAAGATTTTGTTGATTATTTTAATAAAAACCTAATCAACGGTGATAAGGCTTTAGCCGAAAAAATAAAACTAAACGACTGGATATACAAACCCGGAATTCCCGCCAATATTAGTACCCCTGTTTCAGAAGATTTCAACACTATAGACACTATCCAAAAAACATGGAGAAAAACAGGAGTCAAAGGACTGAGCCAAAAGATAAAATCAACCAACGAAAAACAACATTTTATTGATTATTTGCCAACCGATTTAACTACAAACGAAATGGCAACAATCGACAAAGAATTCAATTTTACCAATAGTGGAAATTTCGTTGTCCGCCGTCAGTGGTTTATACAAGCAATACAACATCAGTACAAAACAGCATATCCCGCCATTGAACAATTCTTAACTTCGTATAGCAGAACTGGTTCATTAACGCCACTCTATAAAGAAATGACTAAAACTCCCGAAGGTAAAGTTTGGGCAAAACAAATTTATGCTAAAGCTAAATCGGGATATCATGCTACTACGGTTCAAGCGGTCGAACCGTTGTTGAAATAAATAAAAAACTATCGTTTCACAATCTTAATAACTTTCTGAGCCGTTTCTCCTTGAACTTTTAACAAATAATTACCTAATTGCAAATTAGATAAATCAATGAGAACATGAGCGTCATTAAAATATTGTTCATACAATTTTTGCCCAAGCAAATTATAAACCGCTATTGATTTCAAAATAGTATTAGAATCAAGTTTCATTACATCCTTAACTGGATTCGGAGCATATTGCAAGGATAACAATTCATTACTTGGCAAACCTAAAGCGGTATGAACGGTAACTGGCAATCGCGCCACACTTTCTACACCACCAACTGTTTGAGTAGCATAATAAGTCGTTCCATCAACCAAAACTGTGCTCAAAGACAAAGGTGCAGAAGTTACATTCTTATTTGTAGCTAACGCATACCATTGAATATTTGACCCTGAAACCGTTAAATAAGCTAATGTTTGACCGGGGTTAAACGTTTGTGAAGTCGCTCCTAATGGCGATGGCACTCCAGAAGACTGACTAACAATTATTGAATCACTAGAAGTACAGCTCGTATCTAAATCTTGCACCAAAACTTGAAACACACTATCCCCACCACCCGGTAATGCGGTATTTACTAAATATGTTGAAGCATATGCATTTGGAATCGGAGCTCCATTAAGTTGCCATTGATAAGAATAATTTCCACTAAGCTGACTGTCCAATTGTAGAGGCTGAACTACATTATTACTTCCATCTACATAAATAGTATTTAAAGTATTATTAGAAATTAATTCTGGGTTAGGCAATGGATAAACAACTAATGGCTGCTCGACTAAAACATAACAATTCTCTCCTAGGTAATCCACTCTATTGTTTTCAACTCGTATCCAAACATTAGACCCAACTACAGCTGATGTTGGTGTCAATATTTCAGTAGTGTTACTAATTGCATCCAACATGGTATGAAAATAATGAAAAGTCAAAGTTGGATCACCATTAATAATGTAGGCTTCATTGACTGTCAAATCAAAAACTTCCAACATATCTCCTGAATTGTTATTGTCACATTGAGCTGCTAATGGCGGTGGATTGGTATTAGGTGTCGGAATTGGAAAAACCCTGATATCAAGCGTTGTAATACTAGTGCATGCTAATGGACTGCTATCCATTACCCTCACTCCCAAAGTTTGAACAGCAGGCTGAACATTTATATAATTAGTTGGTGTTGTAATCGGATTTGTATTATTAACAGCATCATTCAAACTTGGATAATAAGTAACTGTTGAACCTACAGCATTTTGGGTAATTTCAGTATCTCTAACCGTTAAGTTAAAACTATGATATTGATCATTCGGATTGGCGTCGTCATCACACACACTTAGATTAGTTGGTGTAGAAACCAATGGTTGAGTTGCAATAGCAATATTTATAGTTGTGATTGCATTGCAAAATGGTGTTAATGAGTTATTGCTGTTTTCTACTTTTACCCAAATCGTGTCCACAGATGGATTGGTTTCATACATCTGAGCTTGGGCTAAGGTTAATGCATTTACTCCAACTATTGCATCGGCTAGATTTGTATAATAACTCACTATGAATACTGCAGGATTCTGTCCATTTAATATTGAAGGAGCAAACTGGGTTAAGTCCAGGATAGAAATTCCATCATTTGGACTGCCATAATTGTCACAATCTGCAAAAGTCTGTGGACCTGTAGCAGAAGCTTGTTCCTCTACTGCTAAAGTTAATATCCCTGTGGCATTTGCACAGCCACTGCCATTGTTTACCACTCTGATGTAAACATTTTGAGTGTTTGGTGTTACACTGGTATAATTCGCTGGTAATGCGGTTTCACCAACATTGGTCAATGGATTGGCTCCGGATGCGGTTAAGTAATAACTAACAGTAAAATTTACTGTCAATTGGGCTGAACCTAAAATAGCTAATGCCAACATTGGGTTTGCCAAATCAAAAGCAGCTAGTCCATCAGCATCGTTATCACAAACTCTATATGGTGGTAAAGGTTGCACCATTATTGGTAATGTATTCACAATTATTTGAAATTGCCCAAAAGCATCCTGACTTGTATTCACATTTCTTATTCTGACATATATCGTTTGAGAACCTGGCGTAAAATTATAATATGAATTTGTAGTATTAATTGGATTCGTTCCAATAGTTGCATCAGTTGAAGTCTCATAATAGGAAATACTATAATCTGATGCTACTCCCGATTGAGCGGCTAAAATAATTGCATCCTGTACCGTCAAATCGAAAACAGAATATCCATCTTGATTACTGTCATCACATATAGGTATATCTAATAAAGCAGGCATAATTGGGTCTGTAACAACCAAATCCATGTTCTTCGCAGATGATATTTGACACACGAGTAACGTTACAAACAAAAAGTAAATATTCTTCATAAAAGTAAATTTTCTCAAATCTAGTAAATATTTTACATAAAAAAAACAAAATAAATTTAGATTATGCTTGCCCCTCAAGGTCGGCTTTAGGTATTCGCTGTAATTTGCTCCCATCCTTCACACATTTAATTCTGATTAAAAAACAATACCCTACAAATTCTCTCGTGTACCAAAATCCTGCTCAAAGTCCTCTAACTTTGAGCCATAACAAACAAAGTCAACAAATCCAGCAGGGATAAAATAGCGGTAACAAAAACCAATCACTATCAAATAATCATTTCTTCCCTCTCTTTCTTATTCAATTTACACAATCTAATGACTACTCTCTTAGTAATCACCACACCGCAGAAAATTTTCCACACACCGCAATTCATCTCACCCATACCGCAAAAAGTTTTCC
>JAYVNT010000519.1:0-2919 GCA_043758285.1 Flavobacterium sp. | reverse complement strand
CACACTTAGGACAATTACCGGGTTTACCAGATTGTATTTCAGGATGCATTACACATGTATAAATTGCAGGATATGGTTTTCCTGCATCTTCCTGTTTGGTTTTATCAATGCTAGGCATGTTCTTCATATCATGCTGTGCAAGTGCAAAGGATGTTGAACAAATTATTAGGATTAAAAAAAAAATATTTTTCATTTTGATTTTTAACTGCATAATTTAACTGTTGCTAAATAAATAAGGATGTAAAAATCAGGCAGCAAAAAATTATTTAAGCAATATGTTTTCATTTTAAATTAATTCTGCACTCTTTTTATTTTCAAAATATGTTTTAAGTGCCTTTTCTCCAAACATATAAAAGACGACAGGAGTAACAATCATATCAAGTAAAGTAGAGCTTATCAATCCTCCTAAAATTACAGTAGCAACAGGATATAAAATTTCTTTACCGGATGCTTGTGGATCTAATGTTAAAGGAATTAGCGCCAATGCTGCAACTAATGCAGTCATTAAAACGGGAACTAGTCTTTCTAATGACCCTCTAATTATCATTTGTTTTCCAAAGGTTTCGCCTTCATGCTCAATTAAATGTATGTAATGCGAAATCATCATAATACCATTACGAGATGCGATTCCTGTAAGTGTAATAAAACCAACAAGTGTAGCAATAGAAAATGTTCCGCCCGTTATTGTTACAGCAACTACACTTCCGATTAATGCTAAAGGAATGTTGAGCATAATTTGAATGACGATTCTGGAAGATTTGAAATGTGAATAGAGAACTAAAAATATTCCTAAGAATGAAAAAATGCTTAGTATCCCAATTAATCGCGAGGCCTCTTGCTGACTTTCAAACTGTCCACCATATTTGATAAAATAACCTTGAGGTAGTGGAACATTTGTTTTTATTTTACTTTGTATTTCTTTTACCGTACTTCCTAAATCACGTCCCTGAACGTTGCAAGAGACAACTATTCTTCGTTGTGTGTTTTCATGATAGATAGAATTAATAGCACTTGTATATTCAATGTCCGCTATTTGTTGTAAAGGAATTTGATTCCCCGATGGAGAAGTGATAAGTGTATTTCTTATTTTTTCAATGTTTGTTCGTTCTTCGTTTGTTGCTCGAAGAACAATGTCAAATGATTTTTGCCCGTCTAATATTTGACCTTCAATTTTACCATTGTAAAACACTTCTAAATCTTCGGCAATCTTTCCAGCTTGAATTCCATAACGTTGTAAAGCATCTCTCTTCACTTTAATAACTAATTGCGGAACTAATACTTGCTTTTCAATTTGAGCATCTACTACGCCAGGAATTTTGCTTATTTGTTCTTTTATTTTCCCGGCATTAGTTCGTAAATCATTTAAATCATTGCCAAACAATTTAATGGCAACTTGTGCTCTAACCCCTGAAAGCAAATGATCTAATCGGTGAGAAATTGGTTGCCCTACATTCACTGAAACACCTTTCAACACGTCTAATTGTTTTCGTATATCCGCTAATATTTCATTTCGACTTCTTTTAGGATTTTCTTTTAATTCAACTTCTATTTCCGAATTACTAACAGGCTCAACATGTTCATCTAGTTCGGCACGTCCGGTTCTCCGACTTACAAATTCTACTTCAGGAACTTTTAGCATTAATTTTTCAGCTAATGTTCCAATCTTATCACTTTCCTCCAAGGATGTGCCAGCCGGAGTAGATAAATTAATTGTAAAGGAACCTTCATTAAATGGGGGCAAAAATTCTGTTCCGAAAAAAGGAACAATGCTACACGCTGCAATAATTAAGAGAACTGATGCACCAATTATTTTTTTGGGTCTGCTTAAACCAAAGTGTAATAATTTTGTGTCCTGTTTTTTTAACCAACGAACCAATGCACTTTCATGTTCACTTTCCTTCTTTGGTTTTTTACTCAACAAATAGCTGCATAAAGCTGGAGTTACTGTAAGTGAAACAATTAATGAAGCAACAATAGAAGTTATATATGCTATGCCTAATGGCGCAAAAATTTTGCCTTCAATTCCTTGCATTGAAAACAATGGAATAAATACCAAAACAACAATTATTGTTGCATAAACAATGGAGTTTCGCACTTCACTACTTGCATCGTAGATAACTTTTAGTAATGGTTTTGGGGTTGCGCTTTGCCTATTTTCTCTTAATCTTCGATGCACATTTTCTACATCTACAATTGCATCATCTACCAACTCGCCAATAGCAATAGCGAATCCCCCTAATGTCAATGTATTGATAGATATATCAAACATTTTAAAAATAATAGCGGAGATAATCAGAGACAATGGAATAGCAGTAAGTGTAATGATTGTAGTTCTGAAGTTTAATAAAAATAAAAATAAAATAATAATTACTAAAATAAAACCATCTCGTAAAGCATCTTCTACATTGTTAAGAGAGTTTACTATAAAGTTTTTTTGTTGAAAAATATGCGGATTTAATTTTACATCTTTGGGTAATGTCAATTGCAATTGAGCTAATGCTTTTTCTACTTCATCAGTTAAATCGTTTGTGCTTGCACCCGGTTGTTTTTCTACAGTAAGTATAACTGCAGGTTTTCCATTTATACTTGCATCACCACGTTTAATAGCACCGCCAAATTTTACATCTGCTACTTGTGATAATAGTACAGGTAAGCCATCTTTATTTGCAACAACTGTATTTTTTAAATCATCTAATGTGGATGCTCGACCTATATTTCTTATTAGCACTTCGCTACCATAAGCATCGAAAAAACCGCCTGTTGTATTTTGATTTGTAAGCAACAATGCATTATCAATATCGTCAATGCTTAAGCTAAATTGTTTTAGTTTCGAACTTGAAACAAGTACTTGATATTGTCTCCGTTCTCCGCCAATAGGAATTACTTGAGACACCCCTTTTATACTCATCAATCTTCTAC